>JAAXJV010000237.1 GCA_012269655.1 Pseudomonadales bacterium | reverse complement strand
CTGCGATTCGAATCACCCTGAACTGCTTCGTAGCTATGAAGAGAATAACGCCGTCGCCGGTTTAGACGGGGACGACGACCCAGAGTTGATCGCGTTCTTGGATAAATGTGAAGCCGGCGGCATGCCGTCGCGCTTGGTTATCGATGATGACGGCCAGTTCCGTATGACACGTATCCCGCTGTCGCACGGCGCGTCTAGCTACACGATGGACGGCAAACCAGCGGTCAAAACCATGCGCACGGATGACAGCGGTGTGGATAACATCGGTGCCTTGTTGTACTTCCATTATCCGAATACCTGGAACCACTGGATGGGGGATCATGCGATCAGCTTCCAGATGTTGCCTTTGGGTAAGAACAAAACCCAGTTGGTAACCCGCTGGTTGGTTCCTGAAGATGCCGTCGAAGGCGTCGACTACGACTTGGATCATCTGATCCATGTTTGGATTCAGACCAATGCGCAGGATGCTGCACTGGTTGCCGAGTGCCAGATTGGTACTCAGTCTCCCGGTTATCAGCCGGGTCCGTATTCAGACATTGAAGAAAATGGGGTGTGCCAGTTCGTAGATTGGTACTGCGATTACATGACCAAAAAACTGAAACCCATTATCCCGCTCAAAACCGTCGCTTCCTAAGTGGACACATCGGTCAAAGTGAAAGGCGTGATCCCTCGGGTCGCGCCTTTTTTTTGTTGGGTGCTTTTGGCTTGTACTGCGTTTCCCGTTTATGCGGGGAATGAAATTACTCAAGGGCAATGGAAGGCGGTCTTTGATTTGCCGACTGATCGATATGGCCATGCGGTGTTGGGTAATACACCGGAGTGGGGCCGGCTGTGTGTGTCGCGTGATTCGCTTACCCATTGTATTGAATTGCCCCAGCATCAGGTTTTTGAAGATCTAGTTCCTCGTCTAGTGGACGTTGATTTGGATGGCGACCTTGATGCCGTGGTTGTCGAATCAGATCAATCCTACGGAGCCTCTTTAGTCGTTTATTTATGGCGTGAAGCGGGGCTTATTCGTGTTTCGACGCCCGCGATTGGAACGCGCTATCGGTGGTTGGCGCCTGTAGCTGTTGCGGATCTGGATCAAGGTGGACAGATTGAGCTTGCTTTTATCGATCGTCCTCACCTTGCAAAAACCTTGCGAGTGTTTCGTTACTCCGATCAGGCGTTGCATGAGCTGGCCAGTTTGCCCGGACTGACCAATCACCGTATTGGGGATGACTTTATTGTGGGTGGCGTCCGGGATTGTGGTGGTGACTTAAAGCTCATCACGGCAGATTCGGATTGGCAACGAGTGATGGCGACAGAACTGCGTCTGGGTCAATTGCATACTCAGCCCATAGGCACTCTGAAGCGTATTGAGGACGTTAACCTAGCCTTAGGTTGCCCCTAACATTTGACTCAGACAAGCCTGAGCAAAATCCACCAGCTCTGGGTCATTGGGTGCGCTTGGGCGAACCAAGTAGACAGGATGTTCAAAGACGGGAGCGTCCTGGATCTGGTGTAACTGCCCGCTGTCGAGTAAGTCCTTCACGGCCCGCTTTGGCATGAACGCACAGCCACCATTACGCTCTATGTAATCTAGCGCTAGGGTGTAGGTGCCCACAGTAAGTGCCGGTGCACGCAAGGTGGTGTAGGCCTGCTGGTATTGCTGCCTAAAGGATTCGCCCCAATCCACATGCACGTAGTCTTCACGCCATTCGACCTGCGCAGAGCGTTGCTCGCTCGAAGCCAGAATAAGCTCGTCCAGCAGAATGCGTTCGCTGACGAATCCGGGCATGCGAGAAGGGCTGTAACACAGGGCCATGTCCAAACCGCCTTCATGGATTTGCTTTAACAATACGTCGCTGAATTCAACTCGCAGGGCAAAACCCACTTCGGCGCGCTGGGCTTTGATCTGGTCGACCCAAGGCAACAACAGATCGGCCCATAGATCCATTTGCGCACCAATCGCTAGCATGTGACTAAGCTGCTCAGGCAACGAGAGGCGCAACTTGGCTTGCTCCCAAGCCTGCACAGCAGCCTGGGCATGCGGAACCAGTTTGTGTCCTTGAGGCGTCAACTGAGCGCCGTCACGACGACGAATGAATAAATCCTGTCCCAGTTGCTCTTCCAGTGTCTTTATTCGAGCACTAATGGTCGACTGAGTGATATGCAGGCGTTCGGCGCTGTGTTGAAAACTGCCGATTTCGGCAATCTCTAAAAAGGCTTTCAAGTGGCTAATGTTCATGGGTTCAGGCCGCTTTGTTGTTATCTCGCTAGTATCGACAAAATCGATAGGAGACTGCAAATCTATTCGCTTTTTGTCATCTGATTCCCGGTCCAAACTAGCGCCAAATAACGAGGGCGTGGGTATGAACCAACCAGCAAACATCCAGCCAGCCATGGCATTGGGAGATATCTTAAATCTAGAGCGTTATCCGATTGATCGCTTGGAATCACCCGAGGGGCAAGCGGTAGTCGAGCTAGCCCGTGAAGGGTTGGATCAGTACGGTTGTTGTTGCCTACCGGACTTCGTTCGACCTGAAGCCTTGGAGCTGATGAAGGCGGAAATTGAAGCGGGCTATGACGAGATCTTCTGGTCTGAGAACTCGCACAATCCGTATTTCAGCAAAGAAGACGAGAGCTTGCCGGAAGATCATCCTCGTCGTTTCTTTGAACATCGCACTAGCGGTTTCTTCAATTCAGATCTGATCGCGCCAACGTCTCCAATGACAACCATTTACGACAGCGAGATTGTGCGTAAATTTGTCGCCGAAAGTTTGCGCGATCCCGATATCTATTGCTGGGCTGATCCCTTGGGACGCAATCCTTACGGGGTGATGAAGCCCGGTGACTACTTCCCCTGGCATTTTGACGGCAATGCCTACACCGTGAGCATCTTGGTCCAGGAAGCGGATGAAGGGGGTGTATTTGAATATTGCCCTGATATTCGCAATCCCGAGGACGAATGCTACGACAACGTCAAAGATGCACTGAATGGCGATCGCAGCTATGTCCGTGAGTTGCCGCTAAAAGAGGGCGATTTGCAGATTTTCAAGGGTCGTTACTCAATGCACCGCGTGACCCGCGTCGTGGGAGACAAGCACCGTTACATCGCGCTGCCCACTTACACCCGTGATCCGGAAACCGTGAATCTGCCCGAACGCTCTAAGCAAATTTACGGCCGTGCGACCCAAATGCATTGGGACATGGCGAACTCGACTCGAATCGATAAGTTGAGCGATTAAAATCCGTATTCGGCGATGCGAGCGTCGTCGAATACAAAACCGGTCCCTGCGCCCGTGGGTACCTGAGCCTGACCGCGTTTGATTTGAACGGGCTTTGTAAACAAACCTTCATACCAGTCCACATGCTCGACGCTGATGCAGTTTTTACTACTGGCAGCGATGGACAGGCTGTATTCCGTAAAAATGTGTGTCGAGATGGGCGTGTGATAGGACTCGGCTAGCTTGGCTGCATTACGCATCTCGGTTAGCCCCGCGAT
>JAAXJV010000294.1 GCA_012269655.1 Pseudomonadales bacterium | reverse complement strand
CCTAGCGCTCAATCCCCCGAAATGTGGGCGTTTAAGTTGAAGGAATTTTCGGCGCTCAGTGATTGGCTTAGCCGATCTCCAGAAATTCGTCCGTTACCTGAACCGCTCATCGCCGCGGTTTGTTTCGACCCAGTGGTCCGTTTGGCTCGTATGAAACTGAGTGGACAACTGAATGACCCAGAATCCTTACTCGAAACCCTTTTCCAGGCCACGCTCGCGGCCCTGACTCACGAGACATCTAATGATTAAAGTATTGACCTTCGCCACTTTGTTGAGCGCCTCAATGGCCCATGCCTTTACCGTGGAGGTGCGCGACAGCGAAGCCAATCCCATTCAGTTGAGCGTAGATGCGCTAGGTACTGTGGAAAGCGCATTAGCGACCGATGTTCGAACCCGGGCGGAAGGCTTGGTCGAGCGAATCTATTTTCGTGAAGGGGATCAGGTGTCCGCAGGGGACGCGCTGATTTTGTTGAGCGATGACGACCAATCTCTGAATTTGGAACGGGCCCGGGGTGAATATCGTCGCCTGACTTTAGAGTTTGAACGAGCCCAGTCGCTGTTTGACCAAAAACTACAGCCAAAAAGCGCTGTGGATGCCGCGCAGAGCGCGTTGAAGTCTGCCGAAACCCAACTGGCAAATGCTCGGTTAGCGGTCGAGCATCGGCAGGTCACGGCGCCCTTTGATGGGGTGGTGTCAGAATTACACGTCGAAGAAGGCGCGGTGGTGGGCAAGCAGGCAGCAGTTTTGCGTCTGATTGACCCGAATCAAGTCAAAATTATCCTAGAAGTGCCACAACAGGACGTGGCTCAAATGGAAATCGGGCAGAGCGTCCAACTCAACCAAGAGGGTGCGTTACCGGCATTGGGTCGGGTGACGCGGGTTGCTAGTGTCGCCCAGGGGGCGACCCGGATGTTCGAAGTGGACGTTAAGCCTGTTAGCAATACGCCATTGCGACCGGGTATGAGCGTGGCCGCCAACGTACAGGTATCTGAATCCAGTGCGCACTTTGTCTCTCCGGCTTGGCTGTTCCTGGATGATCAGGGCGTGGTTGGGGTCAAAGCGATCGACGACGAAAATCGCGTTCAGTTTTATCCCGTCGACCTAGTCCGGGCCGATGCCGAGGGCTTTTATGTTGCAGGGCTACCGAAATCGCTGCGCATCATCTCGGTCGGTGGCGGTTTCGTTAAGACCGGTGCACAGGTCACGGTGGCGAATCCATGAACAGCATTATCGATGCGGCGTTCAGTCGTGCTCGCACGGTTGTTTCGATCTTTTTGGTCTTTCTGTTAGCCGGCACATTGGCTTATCAAACGATTCCAAAGGAAGCCGAGCCGGACATCCCGATTCCGATTATCTATGTCAGCTCCACCCTGGACGGTATCAGCCCTGAAGATGCGGAACGGTTGTTGGTAAAGCCGATTGAGAAAGTACTGCAAACCATTGAAGGCGTGAAAGAAATTCGCTCGACGGCATCCGAAGGCCGAGCCAGTGTTGTGCTGGAATTCAATGCCGGTTTCGATAATGAGCAGGCCCTGGCGGACGTCGAAGAAGAGGTCGACGCGATCGAAAACGACCTGCCGCCCGATGCGACCACCAAGGTCGTCGAAATCAATTTGGCTTTGTTCCCCGTGGTCACCTTACTGCTATCGGGTGACGTGCCGGATCGCGCACTTAACCAATTGGCCAAACGACTACAGGACGAAATCGAGAGCCTGCCACCGGTCCTCGAGGTTGAACTGTCGGGTTACCGGGACGAGGTGGTCGAGGCCATTGTCGACTCATCGACAATCGAGGCCTACGGCTTGTCTTTACTCGAAGTCGGCAATCTGATCCGTTCCAATAACTTACTGGTAGCCCCGGGCGCGCTGGATTCCGGGGTGGGACGCATGGTGCTCAAGGTCCCGGGTGTCGTTGAATCCATCGAAGACATGTACGACATGCCGATCAAAGTGGATGGGAACCGCGTATTGACGGTCGGTGACGTGGCCGAAATCCGCCGGACCTTTGTGGATCCTCAAGGCTTTGCCCGCCTCAACGGAACCCGCAGCTTGGCTTTGGAAGTCAAAAAACGCTCAGGCGCCAACATCATCGAAACCATTGGCATGGTCCGCGTGTTAGCCGAGCGCGCCCAGGAATTGCCCGAGTGGCCCGAAGGCGTCACGGTCACGTTCCAGCAAGACAAATCCGAGCAGATTAAAACCATGCTCAGTGATTTGGAAAACAACGTGGTGACGGCCATCGTGCTGGTGATGATCGTGATCATTATGGCCATGGGTTGGCGGCCTTCATTGCTGGTTGGGCTGTCGATCCCCGGATCCTTTTTGGCTGCGATGGTGATTCTGCAGGCGCTGGGTTTCACGCTGAATATCGTGGTGCTGTTCAGTCTGATTCTGGTGGTGGGCATGTTGGTGGACGGCGCCATTGTGACGGTCGAATTGGCAGAGCGACGCTTGGCTGCGGGTGATAGTCCCCGTGAGGCCTTTTCGGCGGCAGCCAAACGCATGACCTGGCCGATCATTGCCTCGACGGCCACGACGTTAATGGTGTTCATGCCCCTGACAGTTTGGCCCGGTATCGTGGGTGAGTTTATGAAATACCTACCGATGACGGCGATCGTGACCTTGGCCTGTGCGTTGTTTATGGCACTGATCTTTGTGCCGGTGCTGGGCATGGTGCTGAGCCGTAAACGCAAAAAAGAACTCAAGCCCGATATTGCCGAGTCAGGCGATTTGGATTCTTTATCCGGACTGGCCGGTGGCTACTACAAGTCCTTGGCCTTTATGGTTCGCCATCCAGCCAAAGTGCTATTTCTGGCGCTGGTGGGTATCGGTTCGACCTACGCCGCGTATGGCGCCTTTGGTAAGGGCGTAGAGTTCTTCCCTGCGATTGAGCCTGAATTTCTTCAGGTTCAAGTTCAGGCCCGCGGCGATCTGTCGGTTCGCGAGCGTGATGACTTGGTCATGCGGGTAGAGGACCAGGTGCTGGGCACTTCAGGCCTGGAATCGGTTTATTCCCGCACGCTGAATCCGGCTGCCGTCGATGATCAGTTGCCGGTCGGCACCATCGGCGTGATCCAAATTGAACTGGCGGATTGGCAAGAGCGCCGAAAGGCGGATCTGATCATTGAGGAGCTGCGAGAAAAAACCGCAAAGGTCCCTGGCATTCAAGTGCAGGTCCGTAAGCAAGAGGGCGGACCCGGTGCCGGCAAGCCAATCGATATCCAGGTGGCGGGCAATAACTTGGATCGGCTGGATGAGGCGGTAGAGCAAATCCTGACCATGATGGGCAGTGTCGAGGGGATTGAAGACATCGAGGATTCACGTGCCTTGCCCAGTATCGAGTGGCAGGTAGATGTGGATCGTAAGCGGGCGGCTCAGTACGGCGCCAGTGTGGGGTTGTTGGGCAATTCGATCAAAATGGTGACCAGTGGTGTGGTGCTAACCGAATACCGTCCAGACGATACCGACGAAGAACTGGAAATTCGTCTGCG
>JAAXJV010000069.1 GCA_012269655.1 Pseudomonadales bacterium | reverse complement strand
GCCAACAGTTCCGACTGGCTCAGTTGGCCGCCGGGAATCCACAAGTTATGTGTCCCGCCGGCATTGCCTGTCGTAGTCAGGTCCAAGCGGCGAGCGGCATAGACGTCCAAAATCCACGACTCCACCTTGCCGTCGACAATAAAGGACTGCTCGCGAGTAGGTACGCCGTCTCCATCGATACCGGCTGATCCATTCGCCCCGATCAGCAGGGGGCGCTCCTGCAAACTCGCCCACTCAGGCAACAACGATTGCCCCATCAAATCCATGGCCCAACTGCTTTGCCGCCAAATCGAATTCCCATTCAAGGCCCCCGATAGCGTTCCAATGAGTCCTTGCGACATTCGAGGATCAAACACCACCGGATATTGACCCGTGGCAACACTGCCCGCGTTCATGCGCGCCAAGGTGCGCTCGGCCGCTTCTTGACCGATCTGCTGGGCTGTCTGCAGTTGTGCGGGATTACGGCGAGAATCATAAGCATAGTCCCGCTGCATGCCATGTTCATCTTGGGCCAGCACTACCGCACTCAAGCTGTGTTGGGAACTTTGACCGGCTACCTGTAAACCATGGCTGTTGTAATGCACTCGAACCGATCGCCGGGTCGAGACGTCGCCACCCTCGGAGTTTACGATGCCGGGTACTTCAACGGCGGCTTGTTCGACGGCTCGGGCCAGCTCGATGGCCTGATCGCTGTCTAAATCCCATGCGTGATCGAGTGACAAATCCGGCGTCTGCTGTGCCAGTAACTCAGGCTCCGTCAAGCCGCTGTAGGGGTCCGGCTGGGTATGCTTGGCGATATTGATGGCCGCCTGCACGCAGGCTGATAGAGATTTGGCTGACAAATCGCTCGAGCTGGCACTGCCTTTTTGTCCGTTGACCCAAAGCGTGACACCCAAGCTGCGATCTTTCTGGTATTCCAGCACTTCACATTGGCCGTTTCGCACAGTCACATTCAATCCCTGCGAGCTACCCGCGCCGAAATCAACTTGCTCGGCGCCTAACTTTTTTGCCTGCTCAAGAACCTGTTCTGCGGCAACTTGCAGCCGTTTCTGTTCTAATTGCGCATCCCATTGATCAGAGTGCGATGGTGTCATGAACGACGACTCCTTTGAAGAATTTGAAGACCGCCCCAGCAAGAGCGAGATTAAGCGCGAGATGCACGCCCTTCAGGCGATTGCTCAGCGCTTGGTAGATTTGACGCCCAGTCAGTTGGCGCAGGTCCCGATGCCAGAACAACTTGAGATCGGTGTAAAAGATGCCAAGCGTTTTAATCGCGAGGCCCGGCGCCGCCAAATGCAGTATTTGGGCAAGCTGATGCGGAAAATTGACCCTGAGCCGATTCAGGCCGCTTTGGCTAAATTTGATCAGACCTCGGCAGATTACACGGCCCGGCAGCATTTGCTGGAAAAGTGGCGCGACCGTCTGATCAGCGAAAACGATGCGTTGACCCAATTCTTGAACGAATACCCCGGCGCGGATGTTCAGCATCTTAGACAACTGATCAGAACGGCCAAAGCAGAAAAAGCCGGCGCCGCCCGAGCGCTGTTTCGTTACATTCGAGATCATTTGGGCGATTAACCCTCGCCACCGACAACCAGCTCATCCAATTTCAGGGTGGGCTGTCCCACCCCCACTGGAACGCTTTGCCCTTCTTTACCGCAGGTTCCGACACCCGAATCCAACGCTAAGTCATTGCCGATCATACTGACACTGCCCATGGCTTCGGGTCCATCACCGATCAGGGTGCTGCCCTTGATGGGCTCGGCAATTTTACCGTTGCGAATTCGGTAAGCTTCGGTTGTCGAAAACACGAATTTGCCGCTGGTGATATCGACCTGCCCGCCACCAAAGTTGACCGCATAAATGCCGTCTTTAACGCTCTCGATGATGTCACCTGGCTCATGATTACCTGGCCGCATAAAGGTGTTGGTCATACGCGGCATCGCCAGGTGCGCATAACTTTCACGCCGACCGTTACCGGTGCTTTGCACACCCATCAAGCGCGCATTGATATTGTCTTGTAGATAACCCACCAAAATACCGTCTTCAATCAGAACGGTTTCCTGAGTGGGATTACCCTCGTCATCAATAGTGAGCGAGCCACGTCGATCGGCCAGCGTGCCATCGTCCACTACCGTGACACCCTTGGCCGCCACTTGCTCTCCAATGCGCCCTGCAAACGCCGACGTCCCCTTACGGTTAAAGTCGCCTTCTAACCCGTGGCCGACAGCCTCGTGCAGCAAAACGCCAGGCCAACCCGGACCCAGCACCACGGGGTAAGTACCGGCCGGTGCAGATTGAGCGCCCAAGTTAACAACCGCCAGACGAACCGCTTCCTTGGCCCACGCCTGCGGCTGATCGGATTGCATTAACTGTCCCAGGGTAATGCGTCCGCCGCCACCGGCATTGCCACGTTCACGCCGGTCTCCTTCCCGAACAATCACGCTGACCCCAAAACGGACCAAGGGGCGCAGGTCCCCGGCCGCAACACCTAAGGTATTCACCACGGCAGTTTTTTCATGCTGTGCCACGAGCGAGAGCGTGACCTCTTGAACCCGGGGATCCAATGCCCGCACGTAGGCATCCATCTCTTTAAGAAACTGAACCCGTGTCTGAGGTTCGGCATTGAAAGGACTGTGACCTGTGTACAAAGGCTGTTTTGTTTGACGGCTAAGCCCCGCGGCGGTCGACTGACCTCGCGCTGCAATTCCCGAAGCCGCCTGGGCCGAGGCCAACAAGGCCGACTGAGTCAGGTCGTCAGTGTAAGCAAAGCCCACTTGCTCACCTGAGTTCACCCGCACCCCGGCGCCCTGGTCGTGACTGTAGCCTGCGTCTCGAACAATACCGTCTTCCAGCGACCAGCTTTCCAACACCTGGTCTTGCAAATAGATATCAGCAAAATCAATCGAACGGTGATTTAAGCTGGCTAAAACCTGCTCCAGAGCGTCCAGCGACAACCCTTGTTCTTCAATCCACGCAGTCATTATTTTTTCTCTGGTTTGAGTGCTTCAATTATCGGCTCATCAAAGGTACCGCCAACCTGATAATTGGTCTCGCCAATTCGCGACAGCGTGTCACCTGCGGCCTGTTCGAGTAATAAGACGATGCCGGCTGCAATGGCTGGCACCCCGGCAAACAAGGCCGCTGCCGGCAGCTGGGCCGACAGGGGCACCTGCACCTTTAACCTATGATCGAGTTGCCCCGTTTTCAAATCGTTGCTGCCAGACAAATAAAACTTGCCACCCGGACCGAGCAGCGCCAGAGGCTCAACCAAACTCACTCTGCCTTGGCGTAAACGGGCCGCGCCCTCTAGAGAATCAAAGGCCAATCCAGCTTGCAGCAAGTCCGAAAAATCCAGCCGCAGACGACGCGTCAAACTTTGAATATTAAAAATGCCCAATAGGCGCAATGCGTCTGTTGAACTGGGTGAGTCCAACAACCGTCCCTGCCCGGTAGCCAGGCGAATATCGCCACTGGCCGCTTTAAACCGGGGGGCCCAGGGGTAACCGCGCC
>JAAXJV010000040.1 GCA_012269655.1 Pseudomonadales bacterium | reverse complement strand
GCGGGATCAAACTGCGCCAACCAATCGGTTAACCATAACAACATGGCTTAAGCCTCTTCCTTCCAATGCGTAAAGCAGCGTTCCATGGCTGCACCGCGTGAACCTTTCACCAACACCCACTGCTCTGAATCTAAGGCATCAAGTGCCTGAGCAATCTGGACGTGGTCTTCAAATAATTCGGCTTCTGCACCAAAGCCCTCGGCAATATTGGGCTCGAGCGTCCACAGCCGGGTCAGCCCCAACTCTCGCGCGGTTTTTCCGACTTCTCTGTGGGCCTGTTCCGAGACCTCGCCGAGCTCGCGCATTTCACCCAAAATAGCGAGGCCATTGGGATCCTGAGCCAACAAAACTTGAAGCGCCGCTCGCATGGCCTCGGGGTTTGCGTTGTAGGTATCGTCAATCAACGACACCGAGCCACGGCGGAGCACCTGCCCGCGACCGGCCTCGGGTTGTACCGCCTGCAAACCCGCCACGATATGGCTAAGGCTGACCCCATCTGCATGGGCCATTGCCGCGGCACACAAGGCATTTTGAATTTGATGCTGGCCCGGCAGGGCTAATGCCACGATCGCGGCTTGATCACCCAGTGACAAAACGAATTGACGGCCCTGAATCTCCCGAGCCTGCACATCACCGCGGCCCAACCCAAAACTGATCAGGCGCCGATCACCGAGCCGCTCGCGCCAGGTTTCAAAAGCGGGATCATCGACATTGAGTACCGCCGTACCATGTGTGGGCAGTTCATCCAGAATCTCGCCTTTGCCCTGAACAACGCCGTCCATTCCGCCAAAACCCTCTAGGTGAGCAGGGCCGGCCAAGGTAATGCCCACCACATCCGGGCGCGCAATCTGACGTAACAAAGCAATCTCGCCTTGGTGATTAGCACCCATTTCAAGCACCACGTCCTGTTCGTCCGTATAGCGACATAGGGTCAGTGGAACGCCGATATGATTGTTGTAATTACCTTCAGTCGCCAACACCGAGCTTCGCTGGCTCAAGATGCTGTGCAGCAAACGTCGGGTGGTGGTCTTACCCATGCTCCCGGTTAATGCGAATACCTTTCCGGGCACAGCCTTGCGATGCAACCCGCCCAGAGTTTGCAGAGCAGCTAAGGTATCGGGCACTTGGATCGAGGGAACGGGTACGGGCTGACTGGCCAACACCGCTACCGCGCCAGTCTCAATGGCCGACTCAGCAAATTCATGGCCGTCGCGTTGCCCCGTTTGCAGGGCGACAAATAAATCACCTGGGCGGATCGCGCGCGAATCAAACACCACCCGCTCAGGGACAGCACCTGATACGGCACCATTTAGATTAGCGTTTAAGTCCTGCGCCCAGCTCGCCAAATCGCGCCTTAGCATAGAACCTCCGCTAAGGCTGCCCGCGCCACTTCGCGATCGTCATGGTGAAGCACACGGTCGCTCAATACCTGTTCAGTTTCGTGACCCTTGCCCGCAATCACCAAAACATCCTGCTTGGACATGGATTGGATCGCGTGATGGATGGCTTGCACCCGGTCAGGCTGAACTTCATAGCGAGTCGTTACACCGGCTAATACATCCTGAATAATTGCCTCTGGTGATTCGGAGCGAGGATTGTCGCTGGTGACAATTAACCGGTCGGCGCCCTCACTCGCTGCGCGCCCCATGTCGGGGCGCTTGCCCGTATCGCGGTCACCGCCTGCGCCAAACACCACCCACAATTGCCCCGAGCAATGCGCTCGAGCCGCCGATAAACACGCCTGCAAGCCGTCTGCGGTATGCGCGTAGTCCACCAAGACTGCTGGCTGTTGCGACACCCACTCCATGCGCCCGGAAACCGTTGTTAACTCGGATGTGATTTTGGCAACGTCAGCCAGCTCAAACCCCTGCGACAGCAAAACCGATGCCATTGCAGATAAATTATCCAAATTGAACCGACCCAACAGCGAGGTTGAGGTCACAATGCGCTGCTCACTTAGCACCCACTCGAATTGCCAGCCCGAGGACATGGGTTGAGCATTTTCAATATGGACGCCCGGCGCTGAACAAAAAATAGAGTCCGCCGGTGTCGCCAGGCTCATCGCCTCGGGCGTCTGCGCATTCAAATGCCGAGTCTGACAACTCAATTCCGTAAATAAACGCTGCTTAGCCTGAGCATACGCCTCGAAGGTTTTGTGATAATCCAGATGGTCGCGAGTTAGATTGGTAAACACCGCTGATTGAAACTCAACGGCTTCAACTCGGCCTTGGTCCAAACCATGACTCGAGACTTCCATCGCGACGTGCGTGACGCCCGCATCGCGCAACATGGCGAGTTCCGCCTGAACTTGGATTGGATCCGCCGTGGTCATGCCAGGCTTTCGCCAAAGCGTTTCGCCATAAACGCCGAGCGTTCCAATCGCAGCACCAGACACACCCAACAGGCGGTAGGCCTGCTGCAGCAAATCACAGACCGAACTTTTGCCGTTCGTGCCCGTTACACCGACCACACTCAACGAGCGGCTGGGATGGCCATAAAACGCTGCAGCCATCGCGGATAACCGCATACGCAAGTTCGGCAAATAAACCAACGGGACCGAGAGCTCAGTTTCAATAGGCTGATCGGTCAAGACCGCACAAGCCCCGCGCTCAAGCGCCATCTCGATAAAATCCTGACCTCGAGCCTGACCACCGGACAGCGCAACAAAGGCCTCGCCCGGATGAATGAATCGACTGTCGAGTGCCAAACCCTCGATCGTGACGTCCGCGGAAGAATCCAACGCATCACAGTCCGCCGGCAAAATTTGCGAAAGACGCATTAGTTAGCGCCTCCGGCCAGCAGAGTTTCTGGCTCATCCGGTGGAATATTTAAAATGCGAGCGGCCTCTCGAGTAATTTCGGCGAAGGCTGGAGCAGCCGTGTTGCCGCCGTAATAATTTGCACCTTTCGGATCGTCGATTGACACCACCACGACCAAGCGCGGATCGGTGGCGGGGAACAATCCGGCGAATGAACCGACATAACGACGTTCTAAATACCCCTGGGTCCCTGCCTTGATGGTAGTTCCGGTTTTGCCTGCGCTGGTGTAACCCGGAATCTTTGCCTGCTGAGCCGTACCCCCGGGCGCGGTCACTGCCGCCATCATTTTCAGCATGCCATCGGCAATATCAGGCTCAAACAGTTGAACGGGCGGCAAGCTGGGCAGGCCTTGCACTAGGGTAACTGGCCGTACCTGCCCTTGATTGGCAAAAGCCGTATAAGCCTGTGCCAGTTGCACCGCATTGACGGACAACCCATAGCCATAACCCAGGGAAGCCCGACCGATATCACTCCAGCGAGTCCGATTTGGAACGCCGCCAAGCGCCTCGGCGGGCAAGGCCAAACCGGTGTCTTCACCCAGCCCGGCCCTACGCAGTAAGACCGGCAGAGCCTGCGAATCCATTCGCAACATCAACTTCGCCGTGCCTACGTTAGACGACTTCTGAATGATACCGGCCACATCCAACTGCTCGTAGTTTTTGGTATCGCTAACCCGATGACTGTTGACCTTAAAGAAGCGCGGCGTTTCGATCACTTCATTCGGCTCGACCACCTGCTCTTGCAACGCCAGCGCAACAGCAAAGGGCTTGATGGTAGAGCCCGGCTCAAATAAATCGGCTACAAATCGAGGCCGAGTGCGTTCAGGCTCACGAGTTGCTGTGTTATTCGGATTGAAACTCGGATAAGAGGCTGCGGCTAATATCTCGCCAGTTTTGGCATCCAGTACCACGGCACTGCCCGACTCAGCTCGGGTCCGCAGGGCCGCCCGTTTCAGCGCCCGGTACGCAGCATACTGCAGATCCGCGTCCAAGCTTAGGTGCAAATCGTGACCGAACTGCTCATCGCTTCCGCCGGGCAAATAACGGATGGCATCACGCTCGCGGTCAATCAAAATCCGACGCTCACCCTGACTCGGCGCCATGTGCTGATTAAACGCGAACTCCAAACCTTCGCGACCGCGGCCGTCCACATCGGTGAACCCCACGATGTGGCCTGCTGCCTCACCGCCTGGGTAATACCGCTGCGACTCGGATTCGGCGATCAAACCCGGCACCTCCAGATCCATCACATGACTGGCTTCGGCGGGGGTCAGGTTGCGGCGGATGTACATGTGTTGACGGCCTTTGGCCGCTTCGAAACGCTGAGCCAGCCGAGTCGGATCGATACCCAGGCGTTCGGCAACAGGGCCCACCCATTGCTTTGCCTCCGGCGCTTTACTGGGGTCGATGGCCAAGGCCACACCCGGGGTACTCATGGCCAACACGCGGCCCGTTCGATCGTAAATGTTGCCACGAAACGCCGGCACCACCTCAGAACGGACGCTGATTTGCTTACCCCATCCACGAAGCGAGTCTTGCTGCTGAACCTGCAAAACAAATAACCGCCAACCCACGATTGAGGCCAGCACAACCAAAGCGAGAAAGGCGATTCGCAATCGCCAAGGTGTTGTGACCGCGACACTCAAGGCAACACCTCGTGTTCGGAAATCACTTCGAAACCCGCGCTCTTGGCCCAGGCTTCAAGCCGCGCATGCGAGGCCAATGCACCGACCTCTAACGCCAGTTGCGAACGCTCATTTTGTAAGCGCTGGAGCAGCGCGAACTGCTGCTGTTGCTGCTGGTACAGCGCGCGTGTCTGATAGGTGGTGTAATTCACCGCCAGTGCACAACCCACCACAGCCAGCAAGGCCAACGCGAGCGCCTGAGCTTGGCGCCACATCAGCAAAGCCGCCGCCGTACTGAACACCTGCATCATGGCTTGGCGTATCACGACAATCATGGCGACACCTTTTCAGCCACACGCAAAACAGATGAGCGAGCCCTGGGGTTTTGATCCACCTCGGCGGATGAAGGCTTGATCGCCTTGCCAACCGATTTCAAACGAGGCGCCGGCTGGGGCAGCAGACCCAATGGATCGCCTTTGGGATTGGCCTGATCCCGAATAAAGCGCTTGATGCGGCGGTCTTCCAAGCTATGGAAACTGATCACCGCCATGCGCCCACCAGGCTTTAACAGATCACAGATCTGCGGCAAAACCAGGTCAATTTGCTCAAGCTCTTGATTGACAAAAATACGAATAGCTTGAAACGACTGCGTTGCCGGGTGCCGACCCGGCTCCCACTTCGGGTGGGCTTTTTTGATGACGTTGGCCAATTCAAGAGTGCGCGTCAGGGGGCCTTGATCGCGGGCTTCGAGGATGGCGCTCGCAATGCGCGAGGCATGGCGCTCGTCGCCGAATTCCCGCAGCACCCGCGCCAAATCCGGATGCTTCACTTCAGCCAACCACTGAGCCGCCGATTGGCCCTGCGAGGGGTCCATCCGCATATCAAGCGGGCCATCTTGCTGGAAGCTAAATCCTCGCTCAGCCTGATCGAGTTGCGGGGAAGACACACCCAAGTCCGCCATCACCCCATCAACCAGGCCCAGTGATTGGCAGGCCTGAGCCAGTCCAGCAAAATCCGTTTGCACAGCCTGGAAACGAGGCTCGTCGCTAAAACGCTGAACGCAATGTTCAACCGCTTGCGGATCGCGATCCAGCCCTACCACCCGCGCATCTGGACCCAACTTAGACAACAGCAGCGCCGTATGCCCGCCACGCCCAAGCGTGCAGTCAACGTAGGTGCCATTCAGATTTCCCAGGATGGCGTCAACGGTTTCGTGGAGCAGGACCGTGACATGCGGATTCACAAGCGCAAATCCTCGAGGCCGGACATGTCATCATCCTCGGCGAGGTAAGCCTCGTTCTTGGCCTGCCAGAGAGACTCGGACCAAATCTCGAATCGGTGACCCTGACCCACCATGACTACACGCTTTTCAAAATGGGCATGCTCGCGATGCAGCGCTGGGATCAGCAGCCTGCCGGATCCGTCTACCTCTAGGTCACTGGCATGACCAATCAACATGTGCTGCAGTCGTCGAGCCGCCTTGGAGGTGTTCGGCAAAGCATTGACTGACGCCTCGACGGTATTCCAATCGGGCAGGGGGTATAGCAGTAGGCAGCGCTCACGATGATCCACCGTCAGTACCATTTTTTGGTCGCACCGATCCTGAATCTCGTCGCGATAACGCGTCGGGATAGCGAGACGCCCCTTGGCGTCTAAATTGATCGGCGTGATGCCTCTAAACATAAAAACTGGATCGCTTAGGACCTAAACTTCACTAAACGACACTTTTCCCCATAATTTCCCACCGCTGAAGTGTAGATAGCCGCAATAGGGGCCGCAAGCCCCACTCCGGCCCCGATCGGTTTAGAAATGCCATATTTATTAGTGAGTTATAGAGGCTGTACAAATACACACCCCAAGAGGAGTCAGTAGATCAAAAACAAAAAATCAATGACTTACGAGACAGATTAAAAGTGAATTCTGAGCGACAAAGTTTTTTCGATTTATATGTCGATCGATTTTGAGAAAAAAGAAGACGACCTATAAGCCGGGTTCTGTCGAGGACAATCATTCATCTAGCCGCGCAGTCACCTACGCGATCAAGCAACCTACCCGAATCCAGCGCGAGCCACGCCGACGGATTCCTATTTGGTCTTGCTCCAGATGGGGTTTACCCTGCCATCGACTGTTACCAGCGACGCGGTGCGCTCTTACCGCACCATTTCACCCTTACCCGTAGGCGGTATATTTTCTGCGGCACTTTCCGTGGGCTCTCGCCCCCCAGGCGTTACCTGGCATCTTGCTCTGTGGAGCCCGGACTTTCCTCTCGCCTTACGGCCAGCGATTGCCCAGTCGTCTTCGGCGCGGATGATCCGCTAGTCGTCAGGTTTATTCAAGCGCTCCAAGCGTTCAAATAAGCTACGACGAGACTGCCCTGTGATTTCAGCGGCCACCTTGGCCGCTTTAGACGGAGGTAAGACCCCAACCAGCGCCCGCAACACTCGGTCTTCATCGATTTGGGACTCCTGTCGCTGGCCAGCACTGACCACAACCACATATTCACCTTTGGCATGGTCTTTACTGGATTGGTACCAAGCGGTCGCGTCCGCGACCCGGCCTCGCCATACCTGCTCATGCAACTTGGTCAGCTCTCGACAAAACACTATTTCTCTGTCCCCGCCACAGACCTTTTCTAGGTCTCGAATCATCAGTTCGATGCGATTGGCGGCCTCGTATAACACCATGGCGCCACCCGAACGCTCACCCCGCTCTAAGCGCGTGGCTCTGCCCGCCCCTTTGTGTGGCAAAAAGCCCAAGAACTGCATGTGGTCCATGGCCAATCCCGACACCACCGTGGCGGCCAACAAAGCCGAGGCGCCCGGAATAGGATGAATGGCAACCCCCTGCTTGATCGCTTCCCGCACCAAGGGCAATCCTGGATCCGAAAGGAGCGGCGTACCCGCATCACTGACCAAAGCCAAAGGCACATCACGGGCCTGGGCAACCAATTCGGGGGCTAGGCGTTCTTCATTGTGCTGATGGACAGCCACCAATTTAGGATTCAACCCGTAGGAGGTAAGCAACTGACGAGCTCTTCGGGTATCCTCTGCCAATACGATGTCGACCGAGGACAAGACCCGCAGCGCTCGGAGCGTCAGGTCACCAAGGTTTCCGATCGGCGTCGACACCAAATAGATACCGGCATCAATAGGGCCACGGGCGATTAACCGCTCGGGGATTTGCATAAACAGGGCTCCAGCATGATTCACCCACGTCAATTCATGGGCGCCGCCATCCTAGCAGGCTTGCTAGCGGGTTGCGCGACTCCACCGAGCACCAGCGTGCCGCCGCCGGTGGTCGATGCTGCCGAATTGCAAAGACAACAGCTTGCCGCCATGCCGACTCTATTGCGCGAGCAAGCCATCTTGGAACGACTAGAGTCGGCGCAAACGCCCGCTCAAGCCAAAGAGGCCATCGCACTCGCACAGCGTTTTCCCATGAGCCGGACATCGGCGCTGTATTTGCCTTTCGTCCAAGCGCAGGCCAGGGCACTCAATCAGGCTCAAGCCTATGACGACAGTCTGGCGCTGATCAGCGCGACCCTTAACGACCTACAATTGCCCATTCGCTTGCCCGAAGAAATCACCCTAACCCGACTAAAAATACAGGCCCAGGATGCATTGGGGCAGGATGTAAAGTCGCTCAAAGATCTGATTTATATAAGCGCCTTGGAGGGTCTGGATAAGCTGCCCGAAAACCAAGCCGAAATCTGGCGCAGGGCGCAGCAGGCCATTGGGACCGAACTGGACAGCCAACGTAGCGAATTTAACGGCTGGATTGCACTGGCGCAGGTCTTGAGTCAACCCAACCCAGAACAAGCCATGCGCCTATGGCTGACTCAATGGCGCGATCACTCCGCCAACCTAGCCTTACCTGCCGAAGTGGCAAATTTATTGGATTCGAGCTGGCCTGTGGCCGGAAAAGTCGGCGCCATTCTGCCGCTTTCCGGCACCCTACAGCCGGTTGGGCAATCATTGCTGGATGGACTGATTGAACAACAACTCGATAGTGACAGCGGCGAACTCGTTATTGTCGATGGTGCAGAGGGCGTAAGCGCAGCGCTGGCCAAACTCAACGAAGCCGGCGTCGAAATCATCGTTGGCCCCTTACCGAAAGAGCAGGTCGCTGAGTTGTTCGAACTCGAGCCCGTACAAGCGGTATTATCGCTGAACTATTTGGATCCGGTCGCAGACGAAACAAGCGAATCTGCACGATTAATTATGGGTTTAGCGCCTGAGGATAATGCGAGAGACGCGGCACGCTTGATGGCAGCCCAGTCAACGGAGCGTCCACTTCTGTTAGTGCCTGGCGATCAACTGGGAGAGCGGGTGGTTGCGGCTTTTTCAAAACAATGGGCGCAGCACGCTGAAACCCAACCGATCATCCAGACCTATCTGAACGATGATCAACGCCAAGTTGTCAGCCAAGCGCTTGGCGTCAGTGACAGCCAGACTCGCCATCGCAATCTAGAACAGCAGCTTGGAATCGAACTCGAATTCACTCCGCGGCGCCGTCAAGACATCGGCAGCGTTTATATCTATGGAGACTCTATCGCCTCAGCCCAGCTTAAACCCTTACTTGCGTTTTATTACGCGGGGGATCTGCCGGCCTGGATTGCGGATGTTGCCCTGGATCAGAATTTAGACTTGGTTCGACAAGACCTCAATGGCGCCTACTTGGTGGCCATGCCATGGCAGTTAGATAACCCTGGCGGCAACGTCCTGTATCAACTAGGTCGCGATGCCTGGTCGTTAAGCCAAAGTTTAAATGGGCAGTTGCAGGCCGAGTACCCAGGGGCAACCGGCAATTGGTTTAAGGAGGGCGCTCAACTACGCCGTAAGCTTCAACCGGCGTTGATTACGCAAGATCAGATTCGTCCCATCCTTCGCATTGAAGGCAGTTATTTAAGTGACTTGGTTTTACCACCACTCGCGCCAACACCGGATCTGGATTTACTACTTCAATGACACTGGGAGCAGCAGCCGAAGCCTGGGTAGCCGCTCAACTCCGCGCCCGAGGGGTACAGATCCGGGCGCGCAACTACCGCTGCCGGCTTGGTGAAATTGACCTAATCATCGAACACCAAAACACGCTCATTTTTATTGAGGTGAAGGCACGTAAACAATTAGAACGCGCCCGCGCCAGTGTCGATCACCACAAACGACGTAAACTGCGACTGACCGCCGGTCACTACCTATCTCGTTTTCACTGGGAAGGGGATTGTCGCTTTGATGTCGCCGCGGTGAGTTCTGATCATGATGGCAATTGGCGTTGTGATTGGACCGCAGACGCCTTTACCATAGATGAATGTTAGAACACATTGCTCAGCGCACCGACTCTCTGTCGAGCGGTTTTATTGAAATATCTGAACGCCTGGGACCGACGCTGGCCCAAGTCAGCGCTCAATTAACCCAAACATTGCTCACCGAAGGTCGAATCTTAACCTGCGGTGTCGGCCAGCAGGCCGCCCTAGCGCAGATGTTCAGCACACAACTGAATCACAAATTGAATCAAGAGCGCCCCGCCCTACCTTCGCTTTGTCTAAATGCCGATGCCATCTTGGTCTCATCGATCGCATCGGGACGTTCTGGCTCCGAGGTGTACGCGCATCAAATTCGCGCCATGGCACAACCTCAGGATTTGCTGATTGTTTTCTCGGAAAACGGGTCCGAGCCCGCTTGTATGAAAGCCCTGTCATCGGCGCACGATCGAGACATTGGCTGCATCATTATTTCTGACGAGTCCGGCGGGGAACTTAGCGCCCTGATTGGACACGAAGACCAAGAAATCCGGCTCCCGTCACAGGACCAAGCCACACTATTACCCATGCAACTGGCTGTCAGTACCCTGTTGCTTGAACTGATTGAAAAACAACTATTTGGATGATGAACATGCGCACTGCTCTACTTTTCTCAATCGCCTTAGGCCTGTCGGGTTGCACGACTGTGGTCTCCAATATGGTGGACGAGCCCATTGAGCCAAACATTGGATCCCGTACAGTCGGAGGCGCACTCAGCGACACCTTGATCAAGGAGATTGCCGAGGTGAATCTGGCTAAAACCAGCGAAACCCTCAAACAAAGCAATATCAATGTGACGGTTTTTAACGGGACGGCCTTGCTCACCGGTCAAGTTCCCGACCAAGCCACGCAGAGTGCGGCACAGCAGGTGGTTTCGGATGTCCGGGGTGTAAAAAAGGTAGAAAATGCACTGAGCGTTGCAGGCGCTACCAGTCTTGGTGTTCGCGCTAACGATGCTTACCTGACCACTGCGGTCAATGCCGTACTGGCCAAAGAAGTCGGTTTCAAACTGGCGCAACGAACCAAGGTTACGACTGAAGATGGAACCGTGTACTTGATGGGATTCTTGACCGGCCAAGAAATCGAAGCCGTCACCATGGCAGCCCAAACGGTAGGCGGCGTTGAACGTATCGTCGCGCTATTCGAACGAATCGACTAACGGACGATCTTTAAACCGGGACGGCCAGTTGGACGACCGGTTGGACGGCCGGTTTCGTCGGTCGACTTTTCAGTCGATGTGAAAGGTTCCATGGGGGTGCCAGGTGGATCACCTGGCTCGGCCACGAACTGCATACCCTCACCGGTTTCCTTGGCAAAGATGCCTTTGACAGCCGCCATCGGGATCCAAAGATGCTCAGGCTTGCCACCAAAACGGGCAGAAAAGCTAACATCTTCGTTGGTCATACTCAGATCACGCACTGCGCTGGGCGATATGCTGAGTATCAAAATACCTTCATGGCCATAACCGGTGGGAACCTGAACACCGTCGAGGGTCTCGTCAACCATCAAATGCGGAGTGGCGTCGTTATCGAGCATCCACTCATACAGGCCCCTTAATAGGTATGGGCGGGAGGATTTCATCCTAAACGCATTTCCCGTTCTAATTCAGACAAGGACAACTGGAACCCTTCGCGAGCAAAAATGCGTTCACAGTAATCGCGGATAGCGACGGTACTTTTCGCCGGCAGATCCAGCTCTAACATATCTGAACGCCACAGAATCGGTGCCACTGCGCAATCGACCAGGCTGAAATCATCACTCATAAAGAAGGGCTTTTCTTCAAAGATGCCATTGGTCGCAATGATCGAATCCCGCAACGCCTTGCGAGCGGTGTCGACTCGCTTGCCCGTTTTTTCCTTGGCAATTACACGAGCCAAAGCGGTCCACTCGCGATCAATGCGGGTGATCATCTGGCGCGAGTTGGCACGTGCTACGGGATACACGGGCAACAACGGTGGATGTGGAAAACGCTCATCCAAGTATTCCATCATGACATTGGGCTCGAACAATGACAGGTCGCGATCCACAAGGGTCGGCAGCTTACCGTAGGGGTTTAGCTCCAGCACTTCCTCGGGTACGTTTTCCGGATCACAGTCAATGACCTCGACCGTGACGCCCTTTTCAAATAAAACTACGCGTACACGATGCGACATCAGATCAGACGGATCAGAAAAGAACGTCATTGAAGACCGTTTGGTTACCACAGTCATGAAAACTCCTTAGATAGAAAACCCCCGCAGGCCATAAAGCATGCAGGGGTTAGGCCACGGGGGCAAATTTTAGTGTACGTCGCGCCAGTATTCGCGCTTCAGCAAGTAAGCGATGATGCCAAAAACGAATAAGAACAACAGGACGTAGGTACCAATACGCTCGGCATCCACTCGTGAAGGCTCTGCGATGTATGCCATGTAGTTAACCAGATCGTAGATGACACGGTCGTACTCGTCCGCCGTCAACTGGCCAGTGCCTTCCACCACTTCCAGCACACCACACTGGTCTGCCAGGATCGGGTTACCGGTCAGCGGATCTGTTTGCACCACACCATTCTCACGAACGGGTGCATTGGTGCACACCAAACGCTGCTCACCCTGCAAGGGCTGCAAGACATGCGGCATACCTACTTTTTCGAACACCAGGTTATTCACGCCCAGCGGACGAGAAGGATCGGTGTAAAAAGTCTTCAGATAAGTGTAGACCCAGTCGTTACCGCGCTTACGCGTCGACAATGTCAAATCAGGTGGCGGAGCACCGAACCATTCGGCTGCTTCATCCGCCGGCATCGCGATCGTGCCTAGGTCACCGATCTTTTTGTCAGCAGGTAGCAGATACTCTTCGAACAGCTTCACTGGGATTTCGAGATCCGTCGCAGTGCGTTCGAAACGCTGATATTCAGTGCTATGACAACCCGCGCAGTACTGCATAAAGGTCGCCAGACCACGTTGCAGCGAGGGCTTATCCCGAGGGTCTACATCGATATGCTCGAGTGGAATCCCAGGGCCGCCAGCGGCGATGGCCGAACCGATCCATGCGGTTAGCGCAAAAACAATTCCCTTTAACATTAGCCAGTCACCCTTTCCGGTACAGGTTTACATTTTTCCATCCGGGTATACCAAGGCATCAGGATGAAATAAGCGAAGTAGATTGCTGTGCAGGCCTGCGCCAATGCAGTACGACCTGGCGTAGAAGGCAAAACACCCAACACACCCAGTACAACAAAGGCAATACAGAACAAGATCAGTGCGATGCGCGAGTACCAACCCTTATAACGCATCGAGCGAACCGGACTACGATCAAGCCAAGGCAGCACGAACAACATCGCAATCGCCGCACCCATGAACACAACGCCCCAGAATTTAGCGTCTAGGCCAAACATCGGGAAGGTGATTGCACGCAAGATCGCGTAGAACGGCGTGAAGTACCAAACCGGTGCGATGTGCTCAGGCGTCTTCAAGGGGTTGGCCGGCTCGAAGTTGGCGTACTCCAGGAAATAACCACCCATCTCGGGGAAGAAGAACAAGATCAGACAGAAGACGAACAAGAACACCGCCACACCCACGATGTCTTTCACCGTGTAGTAAGGGTGGAAAGGGATGCCGTCTTTGGGCACGCCGTTTTCGTCTTTGTTCAACTTGATATCAATGCCGTCAGGGTTGTTTGAACCCACTTCGTGCAATGCCAAGATGTGCAGGAATACCAAGCCGGCGATAACGAGCGGCAACGCAATCACGTGAAGTGCAAAGAAACGGTTCAGGGTAATGCCTGAGATCAGGTAGTCACCACGAATCCATTGAGCCAAATCCGCACCAACTACAGGAATAGCGCCGAACAGCGATACAATAACCTGCGCACCCCAGTATGACATTTGACCCCAAGGCAACAGATAGCCCATGAATGCTTCAGCCATCAACGCGAGGTAAATCGCCATGCCGAACAGCCAAATCAGTTCACGAGGCTTCTGATAACTTCCGTACATCAAACCACGCAGCATATGCAGGTAGACGACCACGAAAAATGCTGACGCGCCGGTTGAGTGCATATAACGAATGACCCAGCCAAATTCGACATCGCGCATGATGTACTCGACCGAGGCAAAGGCGCCCTCTGCACTGGGCTCGTAACTCATAGTTAGCCAAATACCGGTCAGAATCTGGTTGACCAACACCAACAGGGCCAGCGAACCAAAGAAGTACCAGAAGTTAAAGTTCTTGGGCGCGTAGTACTGGCCCAAGTGCTTATTCCAAGCATCAACAACGGGCAGACGCTGGTCGATCCAACCCAGTACGCCCGTTGCAGTAGTTTCACGAGTTGCCATTATGCACTTACCTCATCTTCGCCGATCACAACGATGTT
>JAAXJV010000146.1 GCA_012269655.1 Pseudomonadales bacterium | reverse complement strand
GTTTTCAGGGCGCTCAATCAGCCATTTGCTTTTAGCGCGGGCTTGCTCGGCCAATCCGCCGTCATGACGCTCGCCGACGCCCCAACCGGTCAACAAGACTTCTGTTCCGGGGGCAAAGCTGTCGGATTCGATAACGGTTCCGGCATAGTCGATACCAGGCACCATGGGGTAGTCACGAATGATCTTCCCTTTGCCAGTCACGGCCAGTGCGTCTTTGTAGTTAAGTCCTGAATAGCTGACCTGAATCAGAGTGTCGCCGTCGCGCAATGCATCGGTTTCAATCGATTCGATACGAGTTCGGGGCGCGTCTTCATGCAAACGTAGGGCTTTGAAAGTCATTTGATTATCCGTTATTGATATAAAGCAATCATAAGTTACAGGGATGTACATGCTTCACAACGATAGGGCTGCGGCTCACCACGAGCTTCACGCCAGACCCTTCCCATCGATGAAGTTCGATGCACATTTGCTGCAACTGTGCGTTAAAGCCAGCGCAATGTCGATAGAGGACGTGTGGCGTTGGTTGTCAGATCAAATTTCTGGCCTCCCAGCTAGTCCTTGTGCTTGGCAGTCGGATAACGATTATTGGGTCAAGGTCGAGCCGCATACGGAATTTATCTCGATTCTTTGGTTGTCTGCTCAACCTGTGCAATTGCCTGCGCATTGGCTGGATGTCGCGCCCACGCCGATTTTCGTGTTGTCGGCATTCGATCCGGCGCCACAGGATGTGGTTGAAACTCGCCCAGTGCTCTCTCAAATGTTCGAGGGCAAGCTAACCGCAGGCACGGATTTCCTAATGGGGCCGGACGGGGTGACTCGTTGGAGTTACGCGTTTTCTGTGGCGCCAGATCCAGAAAACCGTGGTCGAGCGTTGCAGATGCTAGTTGAGGTCGAAACCTATCGAATTTTGGCCATGCTGCGGATGGATCAAATCCGTGCGGTGCATCCCAAGCTTCAATCCATCAGCGTCACCGCCGCCGGCATTCAATTAAGTGGCGCGGCCTCGCAGCAGACGCTGGAGCAGTTAGAGCAATGCGAGTCTCAATTGGATGAGGTGTGGCAGCAGATTAATTGGCGCATCGGTGCCTGCCGTGCCTATTACGATCTGGTTTTTCAGCGTCTTGAAGACTTAACTGAACAGACCACGGCCGGCCACACCAGCATTAAGCGGTTCCTGGGCCGGCGAATGACGCCCGCGGTTCGCACTGCTGAGACGGTTCTCAAGCGTCAGCAAGAATTGGCGGATCAAGTTAGCCACAAAGCGAACTTGCTACGTACCCGCATGCAACTGGATTTGCACGAACATCACGTCAAACAGGTGGCTCGGCAAACTCGTCTGCAGGCGACGGTTGAGGGGTTGTCGGTCGTGGCGATTAGTTATTACGCCTATGGTTTGATAAGCAAATTCTTAGCGCCCATGATTCCAGCTGCCGCCACGAAGCAGTTGGATATTGCCTTGGTACCAGCCGTGGTTGCGCTGGTCTGGTTAGCTCTAAAACGGATTAAACGCCATCTATGAAACTAAAGATACTTGCCCTAGTTTTCGTGGCCAGTCAGGCCATCGCAAGCGAGGACTATAACTTCCTCTCCGGCACCGATGTGCACGATGCTCTGTCTCAGGATTCGATGATCGTGCAGGGATATGTCCTAGGCGTAGTCGACGCGTTGAAGCATCAGCCCGAGGGGTGCTTCACTTTGCCTTATCAGGCCGATGCAGATCGCCTGATTTTTCAAGCTTACCTCGAGTACTGGCAGGAACAGGTGCCGCCCGCGAGCTCTGTCGATGCCATCGTTGAGATGATGCGGACTCGATTCCCTTGCGATGCAACAATCGAACTCGACAAAGGTTGAATTAAAACCGGGTGGTCTAAGGTTATAACGAACTGTTATACTGCGACCTCGTTAAACTTATTGGTCATAGAACGATGAAAGAAATCCGTGCAGGTTTGGTAGCGGTATTGATGGGTTTGGTATTGGGCGCTCCGATTGCTGCAGTCGCCGAAGGCAATGCAGAAGAGGCCCCAAAGCTATGTGAAGACGGCACGCCGTGCCCCACAGAAGATCTGCCCAGCGATGAAGAATTGGAAGAAACCTGCGACTAATTCCGCAGGTGTCTGACTCGAGGCGTAAGCCAGAAAAAGTAAGAAAAAAATAGGGAAACACAATGTTGAAAAAATCATTTGTAGCAGGGATCGCCCTGGCTGTAGCGGCAATTCTGCCTGGTGCTGCACTGGCTGCTGATAAGCCGGTTGGCATTACGTTTGACACATTCGAAGTCACGGTTAAGCACAACGGCAAAGACGTTGTCATCAAGCGTGATCAAAACAACGCAGCGACCGTGATCGACGCGTTTGCAAAGACTTCACGTCCTTGCCCCCCGTTCTGCATTCAGCCCATCGTTTTGGCGCCTGGCGTAGAAACGTTGGGTGAAGGTGAAATGATCGATTACATCGTTAAGGCTCAGTCTGACGACAGCATCATGATCATCGACTCACGTACGCCTGATTGGGTTAAGCGTGGCACCATCCCCAGCGCAACTAACCTGCCCTGGACTCTGTTGAACACGGCGAAGGGTGCGGATCCTTTGTCAATCGGTGAAATCATGACTGAACAGTTCGGCGCTGAAGAATTCGACGGCCTGTGGAAGTTCGGTAAGGCCAAGACACTGGTTATGTTCTGTAACGGTATGTGGTGTGGTCAGTCGCCTGCAAACATCAAGGCATTGCTAGACTTCGGTTACCCCGCGCACAAGATCAAGTGGTACCGCGGTGGTATGCAGAACTGGGCAAACCTGGGTCTGACTACCGTTAAGCCCTAATAGCTTTTAGTTAAAGCAGATCGAAACCCCTCAATGCTTCATTGAGGGGTTTTTTAATGACTAAGGAAAATACCATGCGTTTATTGTTACTCAGTTGGCTGCTGGTCAGGGGTTGGGTTCAGGCTGAAGAAGCTGCGGTTGAGGCCATGCAGGAATACCTGATGTTCTCAGAATATGAGGCGGGCATTATTCTGCCCAATCAAATTGACCAAACGGTGTTTGAGACGGCGACTTTCATTGATACTCGGGACGCAGATCAGTTTGATGCTGCGCACATCCCAACAGCAATCAATATTGAGTGGCGTGAAGTGTTGGATCGAATCGACGAAATTCCAGAGTCCGGTCTGACGATTCTTTATTGCAACACGGGCAGTCTGTCTGCGCAGGCAGTCTTTGCGTTGCGAGTAGCAGGGCGTGATAACGTGGTGGTGCTGCAATCGGGTTTTACTGGTTGGCAAGAAACGGCAGCCTACAAACCTTAGACGCAAAAAAGCCCGGCATTGCCGGGCTTTTCATTCAGCGGCGCTTACTGAAACTTAGGCGCGCTTTCTACCGCAGTTTTAACAGCTTCGGCGGCTTCATCACGAGCACCGATCAAAACGGCTTGAGTGTCTTGAGCCGCTTCAACCAACTGCTTCTGAACGCCTTCTAGGTAAGTTTTCTGACTCGCCATTGCGCTAGACAGATCCGTGGTAGATGACAGTGCTTT
>JAAXJV010000108.1 GCA_012269655.1 Pseudomonadales bacterium | reverse complement strand
GCCTCGAGCAAAGCACCAAGTGAAGCCGCTGCAATGCCTTTTCCTAAAGAAGACACCACACCGCCAGTTACAAAGATATATCGGGTCACGCCGCCCCTCCTGGGATTAGATTTAAGCCGGTGAATTGGCTTACTGGACGGGCCGATAGATTAGTCGTTTAGGTCTCTATAATCCAGCTTAATCTCGCCAAATTCACTTACAACCGGGAACCACCAGCGGATTAGTTTTGGCTCAGATTGATGATGCCAGACCCAAGGTCGGTGCCAAGGTGGAATAGTGCGGGCATGCAATGCCTTAGATTCATTAGCCGCCAGCGGACGCCATGGTCCCTGGGGCATCGGCGCGATCCAAACAGCAGGCTCTAGGTAAATTTGATTGCGGTATACCCGAAGTGCCATACGGGTGCCCTCCGCATCCCACTGAATGGCCGGATGCCGATCCGGTCTAGCCGGCAACTGATCCAATAACGTGTCCAAACGAATACTGGGTGGAGCTGGCAATCGAGCCACGCGCCAAATCCAGACTGAAATGGCATGTCTAAGCAAGGGCTTTGGCAAATCATGATTCAATTCAAAGGGGCCGTGCGGAATTTGCTGGACAACCAACTGCTCAAGACGCTCAAACAGCCGCGCCAGTCGTTGCAGTTGCTCCACCACCTCTTCGGGCACCTCGGTCAATAGCTGACGGACTTGGACTCGCCGGTACTTGAGCGACTGGTTAGCTGGATCTTCTATAGCCTGGGCGTGAGGTCGTCGTTCACGCTCAATTAAGGGCCGAATCAACCAGCCTTGGCCAAGCGGCCTGCGGAATGGAATCCGACGGGGTGGACGGCCTTGAGAAACACGCATCCAGAGGGTTTCTAAATCGTCCCCACGATGATGCGCGGTTAACACCGCATCACCCGGTTCTAACAGACTTTCCAGCCACGTATAACGGGCCTTACGCGCGGAAAGTTCAGAGTGATCCGGATCTTCATCTCGTGCCGATCGAAATTTAATTGACAAAGCTTTAGCCCGAGCGTTTGCCTGCGCCTGCCAGGTATCGGACAGCTCGCTCCAAGCATGGTTAAAATGACACAGCACGACGCGCTCTGGCGCAGCCTCCATGGCCAAATCCAGCAAATGATTGGAATCTGCCCCACCGGAATACGCAATAAAAAGGCGGCCGGGAATATCCGAGACCGTCTGTTTGAATGCCTGTACCCGCTGTGTCACCGCCTTAGCTGATGGCACCGTAGCTCATCAACCGGTGATAGCGCTGATCTAGCAATTCGTCCGCATTGAGTTGCCCAAGCCGCGCCAGCTGACCCTGAATGGCCGTTTTTACGCTATTAAACATCGCACTCGGATCGCGATGCGCACCGCCCAAAGGTTCGGCCAAAATTTCGTCGACCAGCCCCAACTGTTTCAGTCGCTGGGCGGTTATTCCCATGGCTTCAGCCGCATCCGATGCACGATCGGCGGTTTTCCATAGAATCGACGCACATCCCTCAGGACTGATCACCGAATAGGTTGAGTACTGCAACATGTACAGGTAGTCGCATACGCCAATGGCCAAGGCCCCACCGGAACCGCCTTCGCCGGTCACCGTGGAGATCACTGGCACTTTGAGCCGAGACATCATGGCAATGCTGGCGGCAATCGCTTCTGACTGACCCCGTTCCTCGGCGTCAATTCCTGGATAAGCGCCCGGCGTATCGATAAAGGTCAGTACCGGCATTTTAAAGCGCTCCGCCATCTGCATCAGACGCTGAGCCTTTCGATACCCTTCAGGCCGTGGCATACCAAAATTTCGACGAACCTTTTCTTTCACGTCGCGGCCCTTTTGATGACCGACCACCATGACTGGCTGACCATCCAGACGGCCGATGCCACCGACCAAAGCTGCATCATCTGCGAAGGCACGATCGCCATGCAGCTCATCAAATTCGTCTAGAATTCCATGAATGTAGTCGAGTGCATATGGCCGCTGAGGATGACGGGCCATTTGCGCAGTTTGCCATGGGCTCAGATCGGCAAAAATACGCTCGATCAAAGCATTACGCTTAGCTTCGAGGTTTGCCACTTCGTCGTTTAAGTTCAGATCACTTTGCTGACTTACACTCGACAACTCATCGATCTTTGCTTGCAGCTCGGCGATGGGCTGTTCGAATTCCAATACATCCAAGTTCAATGAACTCGCTCCTCTTTACACAGTCGCACGCGACGATCACCAAATAGATCCATCAACTGCAACATCAATTCATCCGTGGGGTGTACCGACCACCCTTGACCTAAACGCACGACACCGCTGGCATTGCGGCCCTGTATTCGGAATTGTACCGGACAACGGCCACCGCGATGCGGATTCAGAATCGGTTCTAGGCGTTTTTTAAAATCTACCGGCACCTGATCCGCGTCTAACCTTACTTCCAGCGCATCCGCATAAGCCATACGCGCTTCGGTCAAGGTTAGCAGTTTATCGCATTGCATCTTATTCGTCTGATTTCTCTCATCGAAACTAACGCGCCCTTCGCAAATGATTAAGGTATCCGAGACGAGCTTATCTCGAACCTGCTCATGCAAATCACCGCTGACCATGACTTCAAAACGTGCACTTCGATCATCCAGCGTCAATATCGACAGCGGCCGATTACTGCGATCACGCAGTGTGCGCAACCCAATGATCAAGCCGCCCGTGCGGGGTCGCTGATCCCGCGAGGGTCGCAACTTACTGATCGGCGTCACGTTAAAGGCTTGCAACTCCTCGCGGTGGGCTTCAATCGGGTGCCCGGTCAAATACAAACCCAGAGTTTCTTTTTCATGGGCGAGGCGCTCGCGCTCATTCCAACTTCGACTGGAGCGGCAATCTTGATAGGGATCTGTGTGACTCTGATCTGGCATATCCATGCCCAAACCAAACAGATCATCCATGCCGGCGGCTTGAGATTTGCGCGCCTGATTGGCGGCGCCCATCGCATTTTCTAATGCGTTGAACAAGATGTGCCGAGGCTCGTTAAGCGCGTCAAAGGCCCCACCCTTGATCAAGGCTTCAATAGCCCGCTTGTTTACGCGCTGACCATCGACACGACGGCAAAAGTCGAACAGATCCGTAAATGCGCCGTGAGCTCGGGCGTCGAGAATGGCAGAGATTGGCCCCTCGCCCAGACCGCGCAACGCGCCCAGCCCGTAAACCACGTCACCCTCGGTATTGACCGTGAACTTCAAATCGCCTTGATTGACGTCCGGCGGGTTGACCTTAAGCCCCATGCGACGAGCCTCTTCGATCAGGGGTACGACTTTATCAACATCCCCCATGTCTGCCGACATGACCGCCGCCATAAAGGCCGCTGGATGATGCGCTTTTAGCCAAGCCGTTTGATAGGAGACCAGGGCATAGGCGGCCGAGTGCGATTTGTTAAATCCGTAACCTGCGAATTTTTCCATCAGGTCAAAAATGGAGCCCGCCAACTGAGGATCGACGCCCCGCTTTCCTGAGCCATCCATGAACATGACCCGCTGCTTTTGCATCTCTTCGGGTTTCTTTTTACCCATGG
>JAAXJV010000241.1 GCA_012269655.1 Pseudomonadales bacterium | reverse complement strand
CCAGCGAGCCGCCAACCGCGCGAGCCAGTTAAGTCGGGCTTTGAGCGGTCTAAATTTGGAAATTCGAGACCTTGGACCCAGTGCAGACAGCCGGATTGTGTTGATCGGCTTCTAAACTAATGGTGCATGGCATCATGCAATAAAAGATCGATAATTTGGTCATGCCGTCCATGACTACTCAGGTGCCGGATTTGCAGCCGGATGCCGTGATCGATTTTTGGTTTCGGGACTCCAATACCCGAGCGCTGAAAACAGCCGAGGCCCTGAACCGTCAATGGTTCCGAGGGGGACCTGCGCTGGACGATGCGATTCGCTCGCACTTTTACACAGCGATTGAAAAGGCCTTGGCCGGCGGATTCAAAGATTGGGAATGCGAATCCGAAGCCCGCTTGGCGCTCATTGTGATCCTGGATCAATTCACTCGTCAGGCATTCCGAGGCACGGTACGAGCCTTTGTCGGCGACTCACGAGCCATTCGCCTCGCCCGATCCGGCTGGGATAAAGGTTACTTCGATGGCTTGCCTGCGATGATGCAAGCCGCGTCACTTATGCCATTGCAACATTCAGAGCGGCTAGAAGATCAACAACTCAGCGTGACGCGCTTCACTGAGCTTGCCGAGCGCTTTACGAATGTTCCAGTGTTAACGGGCTTTGCGGATTCGGCACAGATACATCACGACATTGTGGCTCGATTCGGACGCTTTCCTCATCGCAATTCGGTGCTGGGTCGAGCCAGCACCAGCAGCGAAGAGCTCTACTTATCGCAGTCCACACGGTTCGGTCAATAAGGTTATTTTTCGGTGAGTTCAGGGGGTAATTTTAGATCCATGGTTGGGAATGGAATGCCTACACCCTGTTCATCGAATGCCAATTTGACCTTTTCGTTTAGATCGAACAGTACGGGCCAGTAATCGGCTGTTGCGACCCAAGGCCGCACGAACAAATCGACACTGCTGTCATTGAGGGCCCCCACGGCAATCACAGGTTCTGGGTCGGTCAGGATTCGATCATCCGCGGCTAACAAGCCTTCAAGGATTTGTTTAGCCAATCGAATATCCGCATCGTAAGCAATTCCGTATATGAGATCGATGCGACGGGTGTCCTTGGCCGAGTAATTGATAATGTTGCCCGAGTAGATCGAGCCATTGGGCAAGATCACTTCACGATTATCGCCGGTGCGTAATGTGGTGGAAAAAATACTGATGTTTTCAACGATTCCACTGGTGCCTGCGGCCTCGATAAAGTGTCCCTGACGGAAGGGTTTGAATGCCAGCAGCATAATTCCGGCGGCAAAGTTAGCCAGCGAGCCCTGCAGGGCCAGACCAATGGCTAGGCCAGCCGCACCAATTACGGCGACCAGGGAACTGGTTTGCACACCTAATTCGCTCAATGCCGCGATCACAACGATCGTGAGCGCTAACCCGTAGACCGTATTGCCTATAAAGTGCGCCAGCATCGGGTCCGCATTCTTATTTCGATTGAGTAACCTGATTGACAGCTGACTGACGCCTCGGGCTACCGCTCGGCCAACAAAGAATATCAATACGGCAATAAGCAGGTTGATCCCAAAAGGTTGCACGTGAGTTTGAAAAAACTGTGCCGGATCGATTGTGGTCAGGTCCATGAACTCATCCTAGTGACTTTTGTGCCTTATACCTCAAGCCAGAACTCCTGTGATAGCACGGACTGGACAAAAGTCGGGATTTAGTGGGCGTATTCAATCCGCTAGTCTGAGATCACTACACAGAAAGGACATCCGGTGCGCTTATTTTCGCCTCGTCAGGTGGCTCAAACCATATTGGATGGGTTTGCGACTTACCGTCATCAGTTCGTAAAAATCACCCTGGGAGCCCCAGAGCGCTTTACTCAGCAGCAATGGGCCGAGGCTCAAAGCGCAGCGGCTCAGCGAATCGAGCTGTATGGAACGTCGGTCAAAGATGTTGCGGATACGTTGCGCTCGCGAGTGGGCAATGAAAATCTTACGACCGAGGTCTGGCGCGAAACCCGTGAACTCTATCTAAGTATGATCAGTGAGCGGACGGATCCTGAACTCGCAGAAACCTTCTTTAATTCGATTTTTGGCCGGTTGTTTGATCACCTGACCCAAGAAAGCGACCTGGCTTTTGTGGATTCATGGTTTACGGGTGATCTAAGGGGAACATCAAGCCAAGGCATTGCAATGTCCTATAGCTTGTCCCAAGGCGCAGATCAGGCCTTTGATCAGTTGCTTGACGATTACGCCTTTGATTTGCCCTACGCGTCCAGAACGGGCATGCGACGGCAACTGGTGCAGGCGTTAGAAGCCCACGTCTCCCAAGATCTATTGGCCAGCATGGATGGCAGACTCGAGGTGCTTAAAAGCGTCTTTTATCGCAACAAAGGCGCGTATTGGGTCGGGCGTTTTGTCGGTGACGGTCAGGTCTTTCCGTGGGTAGCAGCCTTGGTCAACGATCAAGGTGAAATTACGCTCGATGCGGTGGTAATGGATACCGAGCAGGTGTCGATTATTTTCAGCTTTACCCGTGCGTATTTCATGGTGGATGTGCCAATGCCGGCGGAATTTGTTGATTTTCTGCAGGCCATGATGCCGGACAAAGCACGCCATGAACTGTATACCTCGATCGGTTTCTACAAACACGGTAAAACCCAATTGATTCGAGACCTACGAGGTCACCTGCATCAGACCGATGATCAATTCATCGAAGCCCCAGGTATCCGAGGCCTGGTGATGGCCGTATTCACGCTACCCAGCCTGCCGGTGGTCTTCAAACTGATTAAAGACAAGTTCGGGCCCAGCAAGATGATGAGTCGCGAGGCGGTTCGGCGCTCGTATCAGTTGGTCAAAGTCCATGACCGAGTCGGTCGCATGGCGGATACCCAAGAATTTTTTAATTTGCGCTTTAACCGAGATCGTTTTGATCAGGCGTTGTTGGATGAGTTGACTGCCACCTGTGCTGGGTCTGTCGAAATCGATCAGGACGAAGTCATCATTAAGCATTGCTATACAGAGCGGCGTATGACGCCGCTTAATCTGTGGTTGAATGATGCCGCGATCGACGATTGGGAACCGGTTCTGGATGACTACGGTTGGGCGATTAAACAAATGGCGGCGGCCAACATTTTCGCCGGCGACATGCTATTGAAGAACTTTGGCGTGACCCGGCATGGGCGAGTGGTGTTCTATGACTACGATGAAATTGTTTACCTGACCGAGGTCAATTTCCGCAAAGTGCCAATCCCGATGACGCCTGAACAGGAGATGGCGGCCGAGCCCTGGTACTCAGTCGGGGTAAACGATGTCTTCCCCGAAGAATTTCCGACCTTCTTGTTTACGGATCCCAAGCCTAGGGCCATCTTCCAGAAGTTACATCCCGAGATCTTTGATCCTAAGTGGTGGCAGGATACACAGCGATCGATCAAAGACGGTCATCTGATGGATTTCTTCCCGTATCGAGCCGATCATCGGGAAGCCTTTGCTTGGTCGACCGTCGATCAAGATTTGAGTTGATAAACCTCGTCACGGAAGGTGTAGACCCACTGCGGTTGAAACA
>JAAXJV010000202.1 GCA_012269655.1 Pseudomonadales bacterium | reverse complement strand
CAGTGATACCGATGGCGACGGCAGCGAAAGCGAATAGTTAAAAGCCCGACTCAACGGCCAGCGACAACATCAAACCCCGATGGGGGTCGCGGCGGTTTAGGCGTCCCGTACCAAAAGCGACGGCAAAAATGGTCATGAGTAGTGTGGCAATTAGGGCCGGTGTGCCCGTGCCGGCCTGACCCGTGAGAGTACTCCAGGCGGTCGAGATCGCTTTCAATTGAAGGGCGATATAAGGCACGACCACCAACAGGGCCATCATGGTGATTAAAACAGCGATTGAGCGGGCCTTGCCGTATCGAGTCGCGATAAAGTCGGCAATGGAGCTTATGCCATGCACATCGGTCAGGGTGCCGATTTTCTTGAAAACAGCCCAAAACACCAAAAAGCTAATGGCCGGGCCTAAATAAATAGGTAAGAATCCCCAGCCTACGTTGGCGGCGGTTCAGACCGCACCGTAGAAGGTCCAGGACGTGCAATAAGTACCAATCGCCAACGCGTAGGCGATCGGTGGCAAGGGTTTTGCTCGCTTTTTATCGCCGCGGTAGGCGATAAAAAAGAGAAAGACCACGTAGGCCAGACTGGCCAGCAGTAGGTAAAAGGTCGAAAACACACCCAGATCCTTTGGTTTTGCGCCCTGCAGACGCCTTTGTTATCCCAAAGTAGACTAACTGGCTTGATGCAGTCTTGCTAGATTTCACTCGCCTCTAAAACAAATGATAAGGGTGAAAAAAATGGACGCACAGAAGGCCCAGGCCTACTGGAAAGAAAATATCACGACGATTATGCAGCTCTTGGCTGTTTGGTTCGTTGTGTCTTACGGCTGCGGCATCTTGTTCGTAGACCTGCTGGACACAATCCAAATCGCCGGCTTCAAACTGGGTTTCTGGTTTGCACAGCAGGGAAGCATGTACGTGTTTATGATTCTGATCTTCATTTATGCCAAGCGCATGAATGCGATCGACGAAAAATACGACGTAACGGAATAAGGGATTAAGTCATGGATTTACAAACGTTGATTTATCTCTTTGTCGGCGCGTCATTCGCGTTGTACATCGGGATCGCAATTTGGGCCAAGGCTGGCTCAACAAAAGACTTCTACGTTGCCGGTGGTGGGGTTCACCCCGTCGCAAACGGTATGGCGACGGCCGCGGACTGGATGTCAGCGGCTTCGTTCATTTCGTTGGCTGGTATCGTTTCATTGCTGGGTCGTGACGGCGCAGCGTATCTGATGGGCTGGACTGGTGGTTATGTACTGCTAGCGATGCTGTTGGCACCTTACCTACGTAAGTTTGGTAAGTTCACTGTGCCGGACTTCGTAGGTGACCGTTATTACTCAGACTTCGCACGTACCGTTGCGGTTATCTGTGTAATCTTCGTTTCATTCACTTACGTTGCGGGCCAGATGCGTGGTGTTGGCGTTGTATTCTCACGTTTCCTTCAGGTTGACGTGAATACGGGCGTAATCATCGGTATGGGTATCGTATTCTTCTACGCTGTTTTGGGCGGCATGAAGGGTATTACCTACACTCAGGTGGCTCAGTACTGTGTATTGATCGTTGCCTTCGTTGTTCCCGCGGTCTTCCTGTCATTGCAGGTAACCGGTACCTTCCTACCTCAGTTTGGTTTGGGTGGCACCATCGCGTTTGACTTCGACAACGGCGTTCAAACCATTCAGCAAGGCACTTATCTGCTGACGGCACTGGACCAGACCTTCACCGACTTGGGCTTCAGCATCCCTTACACTGAAGGCCGTGCAGGTGTTTGGAACACCTTCTTGCTGTGTGTGGCTCTGATGGCCGGTACTGCGGGTCTGCCTCACGTGATCGTACGTTTCTTCACCGTACCGAAAGTACGTGACGCGCGTATCTCTGCAGGTTGGGCATTGCTGTTCATTTCAATCTTGTACACCTCGGTTCCTGGCGTTGCGGCATTCGCACGTTTGAACCTGATCAAGAACGTACAGAACAACGACTACGCGACTTGGACTGCAGAATGTACTGCTGAACAAGAAGCCGCGATCAACGCAGTTCGCGCTGAAGGTGGCGACGCAGCTCGTATGCCTTGTGCGGGTAACTGGTTTGCTACCTGGGAGAAAGGTGGTTTGATCGGTTGGATGGACAAGAACGGCGACGGCAAGATTCAGTTTGCTAACGGCGCAGCGTTCGCTGGCAAGCCTACTTACACTGACGCAACCGGCCAATCTGGCGAGCGTATGTTGTCGAATGCACCGACTGCAGCTCCTGCAGGTCAGGCAATCGAAAACGAACTGTATGTTGACCGTGACATCATCGTATTGGCTAACCCCGAAATCGCACGTCTACCCAACTGGGTAATCGCGTTGATCGCGGCGGGCGGTCTGGCAGCTGCATTGTCAACTGCTGCGGGTCTGTTGTTGGTAATCTCTGCTGCGATTTCTCACGACCTGTTGGGTCGCGTGATCTTCAAAGACAAAGAAACTGGCAAGTCGAAGATGAGCGAAGCGAACGAATTGATGGCTGCCCGTGGCGCCGCCGTTGCAGCGATTTTGGTTGCAGGTTACTTGGGTATTAACCCTCCGGGCTTCGTAGCTCAGGTAGTAGCCTTTGCATTCGGTCTGGCTGCAGCGTCGTTCTTCCCCGTTATCATCAACGGTATTTTCGACAAGCGTATGAACCGTGAAGGTGCAATCGCAGGTATGTTGGTCGGTTTGATCTTTACCTTCACCTACATCGTGCTGAACGTCTTCGTTGAGAAGAACGGCTTCATCATCGCTGATATCAAGCCCACAGGTATTGGTACCATCGGTATGATTCTGCACTTCGTAGTTGCATACTTCGTGTCTCGCGCGACGGCTGCTCCGCCGCAAGAGATTCAGCAAATGGTTGAAGACATCCGTATTCCTCGTGGTGCGGGTGCAGCACACGCTCACTAAGCGTTGTTGCCAGCAGGGGTCCTCGGACCTCTGCATTAACCATGGAGGGGTGTCAGCGATGACACCCCTTTTTAGTGGTCATTAAGGAAGCCTATGGATACGCCTGTTCTGGATTTGAGTGTTCCGCCTTTTAACTTGTTGAATGAGTCACAGGTTCAAAGGCTGAGCACAGGTCTGCATCTGGAGTATTTTGAAGCCGGTCAAACCATTATTGAGGCTGGCGCATCGCCTGAGGGCATCTACTTAATCATCAAAGGCAAAGTTGAGGAATACGACGGCGATTCGGTTGAGCGCGATTCATTGCACATGATTTCGCAGTTCTCGGATGGCGATTTGTTTGGTTCTTTGGCTGTGCTGAAGGGCCAGGCCCGTGACGCGTACGTAGCCTATGAGGAAGTTATTTGTCAGGTGCTTCCGGCTCGATTGTTTTTAGATTTGGTGCACGAAAACGCGGAATTTCGTCACTATTTCCACAAGGGCTTGGCGACCATGTCCAAGCACTGGCAGGCCGGTGGCGACCGTGAGGGTGATGATTTCAGTCTGGTGCGCGTCGGCGAGTCCGTGATGCGCAAAGCGTTGGTCGTCAACGCTGACACCTCGATTCGAGACTGCGTAATCAAAATGCGCGCCGGTCACATCGACAGTGCTT
>JAAXJV010000242.1 GCA_012269655.1 Pseudomonadales bacterium | reverse complement strand
ACCGACGCCGCGAGCCTCATTGCGATGCTTCAAGAAAAAGTATTTGTCGCACCACGCTTTGAACTTTGGATACAGCGCCGTGTCGATTTCATCCAGTGCTGTTTTGGCAGTCTGGTGCCAAGCCACGCAGTCCTCACGACTGGCATAGTAAGGCGTCAAATCATAACCGCCCCCAAACCACCAAACGGGTTCTTCGCCTGGTTTTTCAGCCACAAAAAATCGAACATTCGCATGTGACGTCGGCACAAAAGGGTTTTCAGGATGGATGACCAGTGAAACCCCCATGGCCTTCCACTGGCGGCCGGCCAATTCAGGCCGCTGCGCCGTCGCCGACGGCGGCAGTTGTGTACCTTCGACGTGACTAAACCCGACGCCGCCTTTTTCAATCACCGCTCCGTTTTTGATCACACGAGACCGCCCACCACCGCCTTCGGGTCGCTGCCAAGTCTCTTCGCTGAACTTAGCCACGCCGTCAGCGGTTTCAAGTTCATCGCAGATTCGGTCTTGTAGGTCGCGCAAATAGGCTTCGACCTGAGAAATCATATTGTCCATTACTCTCCGCCGCGTAAATAACGGCCATCCCAAGATTGTCTGATAGGCGTCGGGTGACCCAAACCGCCCAGCGGTGCGCGCATCCAGCCATCAACCCGCTGGCCAAATGACGTCAGCCAAGGCCGCATAGAGGGCGCGGCCCCGCTTAAGTTGGCAGATGTGCTGACGATAGGTTGTTGTAACCGATCCAAAACCCGTCGCATAGGCCGATGAGTCGTGCAACGCACCGCTAGGGTATCGCGACCGCCGGTTAGCAGAGGATCGACGCCCGGTGCCGCTTTGACAACCCATGTGCAGATTTCAGGCCCACTGGCGAGGGCTTTTTCAACTTCGTCTTGATCCAAAACAAAATCCGCCAGTTGATCGACGTCGCTGACCAGTAGGATCAAGCCCTTATTAGGCGCTCGGCGCTTAGCCTCCAAGACGCGCTTTACGCCTTCAAGGTCATATGCGCTGCACCCGATTCCCCAGACACCTTCGGTCGGATAGCCCAGCACCGCACCATGGTCAAAAGCCTCTGCGGCGGCCTCGCAGTTAATTGACGTGTTAAATCGCATGGGGGAATTTTACTCACCCGCTTCAAAAACGCCACGCATATCGGCCCGCTGTCACCACCACTTTACCTGCAATCTTCAACTCGGTCAGGCGACCGAGCACTTGACCCAATGGCCACTCTAGATGCGCAGACAACTCCTGTGGGGTCGCGCTATGGCCGGCCAGCGCCACAGCGACAGGATCGTCTGGATTGGGGACCTGGCAGACCTCGGCCTGCCAGTCCTGTGGTTCGGTAAAGGGTTGCGCACCATCACGAATCAATCGGTTCGGGCCACTTGAAAGAGGGCTCAGCGGGCTTCCTGGCACCGCCCAGATTTCTTTACCCAATTCGAGTGCCTGATTTGCCGTAATCAATGAGCCCGATTGATGCGTCCCTTCAATTACAATCAAGCGATCACACAGCGCCGCAATTAAACGGTTACGAACCGGAAATAATCCAGCCCTAGGAGGCGTGTCTGGGGATTGTTCACTGATCAGCAGACCTTCACGGCCAATTCGGCGCAAAAGCGATAACGAGCTTTGCGGAAACAGGCATTGCAGCCCACCTCCCATGACAGCAATAGTGTTGGGAAAGCTGCCCTGATGTGCACAGATATCAATGCCCCGTGCGCCGCCAGAGATCACCACCTGATCGGTGCACGCCGCTGTTACCTGCTGCGTCATTTGAATGCCATGCAAACTGGCCGAGCGGCTACCCACGATCGCCGTGATTGGCCGGCCAAGCAAACCGACATCGCCCAAGCACCAAAGTTGTTTTGGCGGCCGCGCCAATTGCCATAATTTGTCTGGATAATTGGCATCAATGCATCGGACTAATTGATATTCCTCGGCAAACCGCTGCCACCTTTCTAGGCGCTGAGGATCAAGATCAGCCGTTCTGAGTGAAGCCCCATCGCCGGCCTGTCCTGCTCGAATTTGGTGTGCATTTTGTCCGCGCACCGCACAGATTTGCCAAAAACGTTGATTGTCCATGGACTTAGATTGCGCGGGCGAGAGTGGGATAACCAGCCCGCCTACAATAGATCAGACCCGGACTACAAAACTCCGTCTATGGCGATCGCGCGGCATCACCCAAGGTCATTGCGCGCGAGGCTTCTAAAATCAGCGCATAGCTGAGCCGGTCGAACACGCGAAACACCATCGCCAACCCACTTCGCTCGTCGGGCAACTGGATCGGCTGACCCGTCACTGGATCGGCTAAAGTTTGGCCCTCACGGTAAATAGCCATCACGTTGCCGGCCTGAATCGATTGGTCTCGGCCTAAATTCAGCACCACAACATCGTATTGACCGACCTGCTCGACACCATCGATCACCGAGAGTATTTCTCCGTGTGCATGAGCAGGAGGAGAAGAGGGCACGAAGTCAGCGGTCTGCTCTGCCGGCCGCGGCAACAGCCGATCCCCTGGACGAATCTCGCGACTGGCCTGATCTAAACTCACACGAGTGAACCCATCATCACGGCTGTATACATCTGCGTGACCCACCTCAACGGCTTCAACGCCCAATAGCTCGCCCGTTTTGGGGTCGTAAAAGCTTTGGCCTTTTCTGTAAACACCATACAAATCCAACCCAAAAACGGCCTCGCCTTTGACATAAGCCACATCGCCGTCGGCGCTCAATATTTTTCCGTCGCGCTGGCCGACCACATAGGGCGCCACATCCAATTCGCCTAGCGCGACAAACTGATTGCCATTCAAATAAGGGGCGATCACGTTGTACGGCAAGGTTGGGATTGCCCCTGCTAACGGCTCAACACGGGCCTTGGGAGAAAGTTTGACTACGCCGTTTCGATCAATGACTAATCTAGGCTGGCCTTGAACATAAACCAGTCTTACTTGATCGCCCGGATAGATCAGATGAGGATTTTGAATGCTTGGATTGGCTTGCCAGATTTCAGGCCATAGCCAGGGTGACTGCAAAAATCGCGCAGAAATATCCCACAGCGTATCCCCGCGAACGACGGTGTATTGTTCGGGGTGATCCGATCGCAGATCACTGCCGTTTGAAGCGGCCGCAGCGGCAGCCATGCAGGCGCCCACTAACCAATGTGCACATCTCATCCTGTTGTTCCTTGCAACGCCCGCAGTCACGGACTTAATGATAAGATTAGCAACGGATTTGAATTTTACCCTTTTCGAGGTCTAGTACTGATGGCTGTGCTCAATATTCTTGAGTTCCCTGACAAACGATTGCGCACCGTGGCCAAAGAGGTCGAAACGGTTGACGAGCGCATCCAAACACTGGTCAAAGACATGTTTGACACCATGTACGAAGCGCAGGGCATTGGCCTGGCCGCGAGCCAAGTCGACGTGCACGAACGCGTGATCGTTATGGACCTGTCTGAAGACGCAAGCGAGCCGTACGTTTTCATCAATCCACAGATTACCCCGCTAACGGATGAACTTTTCGGCTATCAAGAAGGGTGCCTTTCGGTACCTGGTTTCTATGAAGAAGTGACCCGACCT
>JAAXJV010000152.1 GCA_012269655.1 Pseudomonadales bacterium | reverse complement strand
TCATCAATATGTTGGGCGACGTGCACGGCGGCGCAGGACAACAAGCATTAGCGCTTTACCAACAAATTATGACCCGTGATGAGCCGCTTGAGACTGCAGTAAGCCAAGCCATCGAAGAATATCCCAGCAAATATATCCCAGGCTTTGGTCATCGATTTCATAAACCGGAGGATCCTAGGGCAAAGCCGTTAATGGATCTTGTCAGGGCTCATTCAGACGAACCGGAGATTGATGGCCGTTATGTGGCGGTGGCTGAGGCTGTGCAAAAGCAGCTCAGTTCCAATCGATCAGTCGGCATCGCCATGAACATCGATGGTGCCACCGCAGTCATCTACGGTGCGCTGGGCGTCAGCCCAGAGCTGGCAAGGGGGTATTTCTGTTTATCGCGAAGTGTCGGAATCCTAGCTCACGCTTGGGAGCAAACTCAGCAAGGTGGACGAAACAAGGGGCCGACGCCGCCAGGGTATCGTTGGACGTATTCAGAGGACGAATAGGGTTGTTTGTTCGACCAAACCCTTAAACTGCAATCATTGATTTAACATAATATATATTATGCGACGTTATACATCTTACCGTCCGGAACCTTGAATTGACGAAACCTCTGTTTGTTGTCGTTCCAGCCAACGTTGAAACGCTTCTTCAACCGCGCCTTGGCCACCCAACCGATACACACAGGAACTGAGCTTTTCCAAACTGGGTTCACAACCACCGCGCTGCAATTCTTGGCATTCCTTCGCCACCATGTGGCAGATCACACTGTTGGTTTGCATAACATACCTCCGACACTCCTTGTCTTAACGCTAGTAAATACAGGGAGTGCCGGCGCTGATACTCGATTTTAGTGTGGCAATTTGTGAATGAGTTAACAGGTCCAATTTGTAACGCGTCGAAATATTTCGGAAAGATTTCGTAGAATCAAATTCAAATTTCGATAGGTTCTAACCATGGCTAGCACACGACCAACAATAAAAAGTCTCGCCGAGCAGCTCGAGATTTCACCTGCCACGGTGTCCAAAGCACTCAACGGTCGTGGCGATGTTTCGCTAGAAACCCGGAAGCGTGTCTTGGAAGCCTCACAGCAAAGTGGCTACCGGCTCTACGCCAAACACTGGGTTCGAACCGTTGGCATCGTTTTAAGCTCAGGCCAAGAATTAGATCAACCCACGCTGCATGATTTCCTGGTCGGCGTGTCCAAAGCACTGGCCAGGCGCGACTTCGATCTTCTGGTATCTCATGCCGAGCTCGAAACTGATGCAAAGGCCTTCGAGCGCTTGGTCCAAAACGGCAAGGTGGATGGATTTATTTTGATGCGCACCCTTCAACAGGATCCTCGCGCGGACTGGCTGATAAATAATCGGGTCCCCTTTGTGACGCATGGACGCACCTCACAAGCCCACCGACATGCTTGGTTTGACATGGATGGTGCCTGGGCGATGAACACGGCATGCCAAACCTTACGTGACACCGGCCATGAGACCATTGCTTTTGTTCAAGCACCCGATCATTACGCATTTGCCAAGGATCGGGCGCAAGGCGCGTTAAAGCACACCAACTTGGCTGTGATGGCGTCGGCCGATGAAGCCGGTGGCTATCAAGCCGCCCGCGAACTGTTTGAAGCCCCAGACGCCCCCTGCCCGACTGCCGTCGTTTGTAGTCTCGACGCTCAGGCCGTCGGCGTCGCCCACTGGTTACGAGTCCATGGCTTAAAAATCGGTAGCGACGTATCGCTTATTGGCTATGACGACATCCCATTTGCCAGCGCCATGAACCCCAAATTATCAAGCTTCTCGCAATCGGCTACCCAGGCTGGCGAGCGAGTCGCCAATATGCTCTTAGCCATTCTCGATGGGGACTCGCCTCAAGAGCACCACGTATTGGAGCGCCCAGAGCCTCGTTTCCGAGGTTCCAGTGCTACAAGGCAACTGACGTCTGATCAGTTGCGCCACAAACTGGGCACCCTCGCCCTTGATCACAACGGAGAAAAACAAAAATGATGTTGAAGCGTACTTTACTCGCCGCAGCCGTTGGCGCTGCGATCAGCACGTCGGCCTTTGCCGATCTGCGTTTTTGGACCACCGAAGAGCAGCCCGACCGCTTGGCCAAACAACAAGCGATGGCAGAGCAATTCCAAAGCAAGACAGGCGTTGCAGTTGAAGTGATTCCGGTTACTGAAAGTGAGCTGGGCAAACGCGCCACCGCCGCATTCGCCGCCAATGACTTGCCGGATGTGATTTATCACACTCTGCAATACGTGGCGCCCTGGCAAGAAGCTGGCATCCTGAATGTCGATGCCGCTTCTGAAGTTGTTGAAAACCTGGGTGCCGACACCTTTGCACCGGGTGCATTGGGCATGGCCACTATTGACGGGGATACCGTAGCGGTACCGGTCGACGGTTGGACACAGTTGGTGGTTTACCGCAAAGATCTGTTTGAACAGATGGGCCTAGCCGCTCCTGATAGCTACGCCAACATTCAGGCAGCACTAAAAGCCCTGCATAACCCGCCCAGCATGTACGGTTTCGTTGCCCCAACCAAGGTGGACGAAAACTTCATGAGTCAGGTTCTAGAGCATGTCCTGCTTGCCAACGGAGCGACGCCGGTGGACGGCAATGGCGTGTCTGGCTTTGACAGCCAGAAACTGAAAGAGTCACTGGAGTTCTACAAATCATTGGCGGACTCTAGCCCCGAAGGTGATCTGTATTGGAAACAATCGCGTGAGCTCTATTTTGCCGGTAAGGCAGCCATGATCATCTGGTCACCCTTCATCCTCGACGAATTGGCAGGTCTACGTGATAGCGCTCCGCCGACCATCAACGACGATCCCACCAGCGGTGAACTGGCGAGCAAAACAGGCATCATGTCGAGCTTTGCGGGCCCATCAAATCCGGGCGGTGCCGCCTGGGGTGACGTACGCTACTTCGGCATCACATCAGATGCGGATGTGGATGCGGCTATGCAATTTGTCGAGTTCAGCATGAGCGATGGTTACGAACAGACCCTGTCGATTGCGCCTGAAGGTAAATTCCCTGTGCGTCGAGGCGATGCCAGTGACAGCGAACGCTTCCAGAAAATCTGGTCAACCCTACCTGTAGGTGTCGATCGCAAAGCGCCTTTGAGCGATCTGTATGACGCGGAAACCATTAACACCATCACCAGCGGTCTGGCTTCAGCCCAGCGTTGGGGTGTCGATGAAGGTCAATTGAGCGCCGCCTCAAAGATCATCAACTCACAGGTCATTAACCGTGTCGTACGTGAGTACATTGATGGTGACATCTCTGTCGACGCAGCGGTTAGCAAGATCAATAACGAAATCAAAGCACTATAAAATAGCCGGGGCCTTCGGGCCCCGCATTAATTTATGTTTAAACACCTAACCCTTAAACAACGCGAAAGCTGGTTCGCCTTTAGCTTACTGGCACCGACTTTGTTGATTGTTCTTGCGATCATCATTGTTCCGTTGTTGGCCAACTTCTGGATCAGCGTTAAACCGGTTGAGCTGGCCGATCTTCGTCCGCCCGAGGTAACGGTGTTTAAACGCGCTCGAGATGAAGCCGGTAATGTTTCGTTGCGGTACACCCTGCGCAATACCTCGCAGGAACAAGCCATTGAAAATGTTGA
>JAAXJV010000287.1:6110-14478 GCA_012269655.1 Pseudomonadales bacterium | reverse complement strand
GTTCAGTCGGCACTCGCGAGTCACCCAGACCTGCTGGCGGCGAAGTCAGCGCAATTGGCAACAGCGGAGGATGTCAACGTCGCTAATGGCGCGCTACGTCCGCGGTTATTTTTGAATGCGGGTGTCGGACGCGAACGCACCGATTCCGATAACGTCAATGGGGGTGAGCCGATTTCCCTCACCCGCCGAGAAGCCGGCATCAACCTGATTTGGGCACTGTACAGTCCGGCGGAGCGTGGCGAAATGGCCCGACGCATGGGTATCAGCGAGGGCACGGCTGCCGGTATTGCGGATATTGAACAGCAAGTTGCCTTGCAGGCTTCAACGGCCTATACCAATCTGTGGCGTGCGGGTACCCAGTACGAAATCGCGGAACAAGCGCGTCAGGCTCACGAGACGCTGGTCGACCAAATCGGTCGGCGCGTGGAAACCGGTGTGTCAGGTGAGGCTGAACTGATCCAGGTGCAGGGACGTTTATCACTGTCTCAATCCAATGAATCGGCGGCTTTAAATGCGCTGCAGGATGCCCGTGCGAATTATCGCAGGGTGGTGGGCAAGCTGCCTGATTTCGACGTCGCAAAAACGATGCTGGACTGGGACCGTCCGCCGTTTCTGGACATGGCCGTACAAAATGCATTTCGCGATCACCCCATCATTAAGGTGGCCGAAGCCGATATTCAAGAGGCCACAGCATTGGGACAGTCAGCACAGGGAAGCCAGCTTCCCCGTATTACCCTTGAGCTAGGGGCAAATCGGAATAAAGACCTCGACGGTACTCCGGGAACATCCAAAGATCGATTCGCGATGCTGCGAATGAACTGGGATCTGTACAACGGCGGTTCCAATCTGGCGGCTGAACGTGCGGCCGGTTTTCGGCTGACTGAAGCGGAGCATTTGTTGAATGATGCTCAACGCGAGGTGGTCGAGCTCGCACATCAAGCGTGGAACGCCTACATGACGACCAAGCAGCAGTTGGTCTATTTGGATATGTTTGTAGAGTCCGCAGTGAATACCCGCGAGGCCTACGCCCAGCAGTTCACGATTAATCGCCGGACGCTTCAGGAAGTGCTGGATTCAGAGGTTGAAGTGTTCGATGCTCGCAGCGCTCGTGTTGAAGCCGAGGCCGACCACGTCATCGCCGACCTCCAGCTGGCCGCCAGCCAAGGTCAGTTGCTAAAGGTCATGCAGGAGCAGGCCAACTAGCCCAGTTCAGGCGCGGCATAGGTCGCCAACAGGCGGCCTCGAGCGGGTTCAGGGCAGTGCGATAGGCGCTCGTCCAGCTTCGCCGATTCTGCCGGGTCGCCCTTGATTCGTTTGGCCGCTACTTGATTGGTTTCCCAAGGCTGATAGAGCGTTTTCATCTGAGCATCAATTGCGGAAGCTAAGGCCTCTGGGGACTCCAGCTCGCTTTCGTTCTGAATTGGCTGGCCGAACGCGACTTTAACGTTGCCTTTTTGGCCTTTGATGCCCAGCAAAATGTTTTCTAGATCTTCGCTGTCAGCTTTTTGATATTCACCGTCTGCTTCGGTTTTCCAAAGCTCGACGGCTTTTGCGCTGTCGCAGGGGTCCAGCTCGTAGCTGATGTAAACCGGAACGATATTCAGTGATTTCAAATAGCCGGCCACGCCATCGGGATGTTTGCGACCCGCCATTTGGATCATTTTGATGATGGCAGGATCGGTCTGGTCAACACCGTCTTTGGCCCGACCTTCTTTTTGCGCGATCCAAATCGGCGCCTGTTCTTCCAGCAATGAGTGGCCAATGTAAGCAGACAATTGGCTGACGACCTTGGCCAGTTCGCGAGGGCCGCCGACGTTGCGGCGGACGATGAAGCTTTTGTTCAGACGCATCAGGTCTTCAACAAAGGGCTGTTTGATTAGGTTGTCGCCAATCGCGATGCGAACGGTTTCGCGACCGGCACTGTGCAAGGCCCAATTGACCAGCGCCGGATCCATCACGATGTCGCGATGATTCGAAATAAACAAATACGGGCGATCTTCGAGTTGATCCAGCCCTTCGATGGTCAGGTTCTCAATCGTGGTGTTGACGACCTTGGCCATGAATGGCGCGACCTTGTTTTGCAGATCTTCAATGGTGTTGAGCTTTTTGAACTGGCTCTTCAGGCGTCCTTTTACCAAAAAGCGAGCCAGCCCGGGCCAAATCATGGAGGTCTTGGGGAGGCTCAGCCGCGCGACACCAGCCAAAAACGGAGTGGCAGTCAGTAGGCGATCCAAAGCAGGTTTCAGGTCCTGATCCGAATAAGGCGCAATATTAGAGAAGTCTTGGCTCAAAGGTCTGCTCGCAATCCATTACAATGGGCCGCAGTTTACTGTGTCTAGGGATACATTGTCATGCCTGCGCCAGAATCGTGGATGGGCCTGTTGTCAGCCGCCGAGCAGACCCATTTGAGCGACTTAGAGTCAAGGATTCCAACCCCCAGCTATCCACCTAAAGATCAGTGGTACCGGGCCTTAGAGGTCCTGGAACCCGACCAGGTCAAGGTGGTTGTGTTGGGGCAGGACCCCTATCACGGGGCGGGTCAGGCCGAGGGCTTATCCTTTAGTGTTGCACAGGGGCCATGGCCACCTTCTTTGAAGAACATTTTCAAAGAACTCTGTGACGATTTGGATTGTCAGCCTCCCTTTCAGGGCTCGCTGTTGCCGTGGGCCGAGCAGGGCGTATTGCTACTCAATCGAGTGTTGACGGTTTCGCCGGGTCAAGCCGGATCGCATCAGGGTTTGGGTTGGGAATCGATTACGCAGGCTTGGATCCAGGCGATGGCAGTCGGAGAACCCAAGGCATTTTGGCTGTGGGGGAGTGAGGCCGGTCAGCTCGCATCAGAATTAGATGCAGACAAACATCTGGTCTTGCAGGCTCCTCATCCCAGCCCCTTGTCTAGCTGGCGAGGCTTCTTTGGATCCAAGCCATTTAGCCAGACCAACCAATGGTTGATAAGCCAAGGCCGGACGCCTATCGATTTTGACGCGATTTGATCGGGCTTACGATCTCGTAGGGTAGGGCTTCACGGGTGATGTTGACGCCATCGGATGTTTGGCACTGTTTAACCTCGCCGCCCAGGATAGCTAGGCCCTGATCGCCTGCGGTATTGAGCAAGAATCCAACCTTGCGTTCGTCAACGAACAGATCCTGAGGTGGGCAAGCCTGGCTAAGGCTGACAGGCACCAAGGATTTTTTTACTTGGCCCAAATGCTCGGTGCGGGCAATGACTTCTTGGCCGGTATAACAGCCCTTGGTGAAACTAATGCCCCCCAAGCTCTGCAGATGCAGTTGTTGAGGCGTAAAGGCCTCGTTGCTGTGGGCATCAATCCAACCCAAGCCCTTAGAAATGCGCTGTGCTTCCCAGCCCGGGCTAGCCTCGACCGCTTGCGGAAGCCAGTTTTCAAACAGCCCATCCAAATCCATCACGATCGGCGCATCCATTGGCGCCTCGGAGCCCACGCCGTGATAGTCGGTGACACTCAACTCACAGCCAAAGAACGGCAGAAATCGAGCCAGTGCCGTCTGCACGGCGTCAACCCGATCTGCAGGCAAGCTCAACCAAATGTCACCCTCAAAAAAGGCCATGCCAAAGTTGGCGACCATGCGCCCTTTAGGCGTGCACAGCGCACCATTGACGCCGCAGCCTTCCTGCAATTTTTTTGCGTCCACCGTGGTTTGGCCCTGCATCAACTGCACGGGATCGCGGCCGTGAATGCGGATCAGTTTCCAGTTCGTTAGTGCATAACTCATGTTTCGTTTCTTCTTAGGGTCTGCGCTGTGGGCCATAGATGGTTACAATAGTGCCTCTTACAAGGGAGCTCGCATGATCTCAGAGGTCGATTACAAACGCTTAGTCTGGCACAGCCGCCGGGGAATGTTGGAACTGGATGTTCTGCTGGGTCCGTTTACCGAGCATCACTTCAAATCCTTATCCGACGAAGACCAAGCTCATTATGTGCGCCTGATTGCAGCCGAAGACGCGGATATCTGGGGGTGGCTGCAGGGCACCTTGCCGCCGGAGGATGCGGGCATCGCGCGCTTGGTGGCCATGGTCAACGAAAAAGTTGGCGCAGGTCAGGTCAAATAATGAAGTTGCCCGTTCGGTGTTGGAACGGGCAATGGACACAGCTGACGTTTCTTTCTGGAACCTGGCTAACGCCTAAGGGGCGCACTGTGCGCCCAGTGCTAGGCACTTGGGTCAGCCCTATGTGCGTCGTTGCGGTGTTTTGGCGCGGATTCTATTTCAGTTTTCGCCCGGTCAAGGATCGCACCCATCGTCGTTGGGCATACGCACTTAGGACCGCGGAGAAATAACCGTCGGCGTCCCGGTTTCGGTGCTTTCAGGATAGTCCAGGCTGTAGTGCAATCCTCGGGATTCCTTTCGCTCGAGCGCACAGCGAACCATCAGTTCGGCGACCTGAACCAAGTTTCTAAGCTCCAACAGGTTCCCGCTGACACGGTAGTTGGAGTAGAACTCCTCAATTTCTGATTGAAGCATTTCAACGCGGTGCAGGGCTCGAAGTAAGCGTTTGTCCGTGCGCACGATGCCCACGTAGTCCCACATAAATCGCCGTGCTTCATCCCAGCAGTGGCTGACGACGACGTCTTCGTCTGAATCGGTGACCTGAGTTTCATCCCACGGGGTGTAGTGCGCCAGATTAATTTCCGGCAAGTCTGACTCGCCAATGTGCTGGGCGGCGCCACGACCCCAAACGATGCACTCCAAAAGGCTATTGCTGGCTAGGCGGTTTGCGCCATGCAGGCCGGTGTAGCTGACTTCTCCGACGGCATACAGTCCCGCCACGTCAGTCGCCCCCTGATGATCAACCATGACACCACCACAGGTGTAGTGCGCCGCAGGCACCACAGGGATAGGCTGCTTGTCGATTTCAATGCCGTAGTGAGCACACCGCTGCATGATGGTGGGGAAGTGGTTTTCAATAAAGGATTTGGGTTTATGGCTGATGTCTAAGTACAGATGTTCAGCGCCCAATCGCTTCATTTCAAAATCGATCGCCCGGGCCACTACGTCACGAGGGGCCAGTTCGCCCCGGGGGTCGTGTCGCTGCATAAAGGGCTCGCCGTCGGGCAAGGTTAGGCGTCCACCTTCACCGCGAATGGCCTCTGAAATTAGGAAGGTCTTGGCATCGGGGTGACGCAGGCAGGTTGGGTGGAATTGATTGAATTCCATGTTGGCGACGCGGCAGCCCGCGCGAAAAGCCATGGCAATGCCGTCGCCTGAGGCGCCTGAAGGGTTTGACGTGTAAAAGTAAACCTTGCTGGCGCCGCCGGTCGCCAACACGACGGCTTTGGCTGCAAAGGTCTGAACCCGATCTTTTTTCAGGTGGTAGGCGTAGACACCCGTGACGCGACGTTCGCTGATGGGCAAGGACTTATCGACAATCAGGTCGACGGCCACACGCTGGTCGAAAAAGCGCAGGTTGGATCGAGCATGGGCTTGTTCTACTAGTGCGCGATAGATCTCGGCACCCGTCGCGTCGGTCGCGTGCAGAACTCGGCGATGGCTGTGGCCGCCCTCGCGGGTTAAGTGGAACTTACCGTCAGATTCATCAAAGTGGGTGCCTTGCTCGACCAGCCAATTGATTGAGTCTTCACCGGCTTCGATCGCGTGCCGGACCGCCGCTTCGTTACACAGACCGGCCCCAGCTACCAGGGTGTCTTGGACGTGTGATTCAAGCGAATCGGTGGATTCTACAACCGCCGCGATGCCGCCCTGTGCCCAAGGCGTGCTGCCGCCGACGGCTTGTTTGCTTAAAACGGCAACACTGAGGTGCGAAGGTAAATCCAGTGCAACGGACAATCCTGCGGCGCCGGATCCTAGAATCACGACATCAAATGCGAAGGGGGCGGATTTTTTTGCCAACTTAAGTGCTCTACCAGACAACCACGGGGAAAGCGGTAGTGTAGCGCAGGCGCACCCTGTACCGCGAAACATAACTTGGGCCAGACTTTTGGCTTTGCAACCGCTATGGTTGGGGAACTAAGTGCGGTTTCTGACGTCCTAGCTGTATCAGGACACGGAAATCATCGATGAACGCGACTGCGACTGTATTGCCTTTGATGCGAATTAGCCCCGACGACCCAGACGAATTGCTGGTCAGCCAAGCCGGGCAAGGCAATGCACGGGCCTTTGAATTTTTGGTAAAAAAATATCAGCACCGGGTGTTGGCGCTGATCGGTCGATATGTGCGGGATTCGCACGAAGCGCAGGACGTCGCTCAGGACGCATTTATCAGGGCGTATCGCGCCCTACCCAAATTTCGGGGCGACTCGCAGTTCTACACCTGGCTCTACCGGATTGCGGTCAATACGGCCAAAAACCATCTGGTCAGTAAGGGTCGACGCGCTCCGGAAGTCGACATTGATATATCCGATGCTGAGCAATTCGATTCGGGCGATCTGCTTCGAACGCACGACAGCCCCGAGGCCAACACGGGTAGGGATCGTTTGGAACAAGCGGTCCGGCAGGCGATCGCAGAGTTGCCAGAAGATTTGCGTGTCGCTTTAACGCTGCGCGAATTGGAATCCAAGAGTTACGAAGACATTGCGGCCATCATGGGGTGCCCGGTCGGCACCGTACGTTCGAGGATCTTTCGAGCCCGTGATACGGTCAGCAAAAAAATTGAGCCGCACATGGATGGAACTTTCCGTGAAGGAGCGGGTCAATGAGCAAAGACAACCCAGATCTGAAAGGGATCAACGCAGTAATGACAGAAAAATTAAAAGAATCATTGTCAGCATTGTATGACGGCGAGGCAGAGCAATTAGAAGCTCGTCGGGCGCTTAAATCAGGGGCGAGCGAACCAGAATTAGAAACCCAATGGGAACACTACTCGTTGATCGGTGACGTGATTCGCGGTCAGGGTGATGGCGTGGGTCAAATCGATCTCAGCGCAGGCGTCATGCAAGCCTTGGAAAGTTCTGAAGGTGAATCGACAGCGAAACATTCTGTGCACTGGAGCCGCCGTTGGTACGCTCAGGCTGCGGTCGCAGCCGGTGTGGCTTTCACTCTGATGATCGGTCTGAACACCCAGCCCGCCGAAACACCGGTACTGGCAGAGCAGGCGCCGATTGAATTCAGTCCTGCGACCATTTCCAATCCGTTGGCACTTCAGGCGGGTGTGGCGGTCCAACAGCAAATGCAAACGCCGGCTGCTCAGGCCATACAGGCGCAACTGCAAAAAGAAATCGAGGCGTACATTATTCGTCATGCCGAACATTCTGCTGCCAGCGGTCAGCAAGGCTTGCTACCCTTAGCCCGTGTAATGGAAACCGATCAGGAGTCTCAGTGAATCGTATGAGACGCATCGGGGCGGCACTGGCCGCCCTTTTTGTATCTGCTGTCATGGCAGCGCCGACTGCCACCGACCCCATGGCCACCCGTTTGCTGATGCAGATGGCCGATTCGATGGCCACGCAGTCTTGGCAGGGCACCATGATGTACACCCAAGGCACGCAGTCGGTTTCACTGAAGGTGCATAAAGACATGGTGGCTGGGCAGCCGGTCGAGCGCATCGAAAAACTCTCCGGGGATCCGATCCAAGTCATGCGCCGAGGTAGTTGGCTGCTGGGGCTATATCCCGGTAACGAGTCGCTACGACAGGGGCATGCACTGCCTGCGGTGAAGTCATTTGATGACAATGACCGGTTGGCACATATTCGCAACCACTATCGAATTGAATTGGGTGCACTCACTCGTGTGGCGGGCCGCGAAGCGCAGGCCATTTATTTGAATGCCATGGACGATTTGCGTTTTAGCCATGCGTTTTGGTGCGACACCGAAACGGGCCTCATTTTGCGCCGTCAAACCTTGGACTCTCAGCGCGAGGTGCTCGAGCAATTTGAATTTGTCTCACTCGAGCTGATGGAGCCGGTCAAGGAAGATACGCTGGTAATTGATGCTCAGGGTATGCAGGTATTTCGACATCGTTTGACTGAAAGCGAGCTAACCGATCCGGCACCGATTCGGCGGTTACCCGCAGGCTTTATGCCGGTCGGACAAAGTCAGGATCAAATGGTGGTAACGCACTTGTTTTCTGATGGCATCGCTTTGGTATCAGCCTTTTATGAGCGAGTGGGCCAGCCCAAACCAGACGTGCTGGCGCAACAAGGTCCAACCCGAGCCCTGAGTCGGGTGGTCGAGTTTCGTGATCAATTTTTTCGGGTGACCTTGGTGGGCGAAGTGCCCGAGGCATCGCTGCGCAATCTGATGAGCGAGATCGATTGGGTGCAAATGGACGGTCTATTGGATGGTTGAGCCCTGCGATCGGCAACCCGGCAAGGTCGTGGCGGAAAAAGACGGACAGATCGCGGTGCTGACCCAAGCCCGTGGCGGGTGTGGCCGGTG
>JAAXJV010000287.1:4417-6010 GCA_012269655.1 Pseudomonadales bacterium | reverse complement strand
CCTTAGGGCTTGGCTGGGCCCGTTGGCAAGCGCACAAACTGTCCCCACATCTATGGGCAGAGCGAGCTAAAACGGATTGAGCCTCGGCGCTTAACAGACCTGTAACCAAAGTTAACGCCGCCAATTGAACGGTCCCGTTAGGCTTCTCTCTAATAGCCAAACTGATCAACAAAAGGACGTTTCAATGCGAGTGTTAACGTTACTCATCCCCTTTGTCATGTGGGTTGGCGTTGCCAAAGCTCAATTGCCGGATTTTCGTGATCTGGTCAAAGACGTGAGCCCCTCGGTGGTCAACATCTCTACCACCAATGCGATGCCAGAAACCGTCAGCGATCCTCGTCTGGACCAGATGCCTGATATTTTCCGGGAATTCTTCGGTAACCCCCCAGGCTCCCCGCGTAGTGGGCCAGGCCAGCGCAGTGAACCGCGTTCACTGGGTTCGGGGTTCATCATCAGTGATGACGGTTTTGTTTTGACCAACAATCACGTGATCGAGAACGCCGAGGAAATCATTGTGCGTTTGAATGACCGCCGTGAATTGGTCGCCGAGCTGATCGGAGCCGATCCCCGTAGTGATTTGGCATTGTTGAAAATTGACGCAACCGACCTACCTGCGGTTGAAATGGCGGAGCCAAACTCGCTGGAGCCCGGTCAGTGGGTGTTGGCGATCGGCTCGCCCTTTGGGTTTGATTACAGTGTCACGGCGGGCATTGTCAGTGCGACCGGCCGTTCTTTGCCTCGCGAAAACTATGTGCCTTTTATTCAAACCGACGTGGCCATTAACCCCGGCAACTCCGGCGGTCCGCTGTTCAACTTAGACGGCGAAGTGGTTGGCATTAACAGCCAGATATACACGCGTTCGGGCGGCTTTATGGGGCTGAGTTTCGCCATTCCGGTAGATATGGCGATGGATGTGGTCGAGCAGCTGAAAGACACCGGCACGGTCGAGCGTGGCTGGTTGGGCGTGCTCATCCAAGAGGTCAATCGAAATTTGGCGGAGTCCTTCGGTCTGGATAAGCCCCAGGGTGCTTTGATTGCCCAGGTGGTGCCCGATGGTCCGGCCGCCAACAGTGATCTGAAAGCGGGTGATGTGGTGCTGAAATTCAACGGGCGCGAAGTCTACCGCTCCAGTGATTTGCCTCCTTTGGTTGGGCGGGTTCGTCCCGGCAAGACCGCTGATGTAGAAGTCTGGCGTGACGGCAAGGCGATTATGCTCGAGATCGAAATCGGTCAATTGCCCGAGGATCCCTTGGCTGCGCGCAGTGCGCCCTCGTCTTCTCAAATTGCTGGGTTAGCGGTCGAAAACGTCAGCGATTCATTAAAGGCTGAGTGGGACATCAGCGGGGGCGTCGTGATCAACTCGATTACCTCGCGTCGGGCCCAAGCAGCGGGGATGCGCGTCGGTGACGTCATCCTACAAATCGCTGGCCGCGAGATCGAAGACGTCAGCAGTTTTCGCGACATTGTCGAGGAATTAGAGGGCCGTGGTCGGGTGCCTGTGTTACTGGTGCGTGACGGCAATCCAACCTTTGTTTCTTTGCGACTCTAGCCAGTCAAACAAAAGAGCCCTATCGCCTCGGTAGGGCTCGCGCC
>JAAXJV010000287.1:0-4317 GCA_012269655.1 Pseudomonadales bacterium | reverse complement strand
ACGCTGAATTACGAAGCCAAAGACGGCAAGACCTACCAATTAAATTTCATTGATACGCCCGGACACGTGGATTTCAGCTATGAAGTCTCTCGGTCTTTGGCAGCCTGTGAAGGTGCGCTATTGGTGGTGGACGCGGGCCAAGGCGTAGAAGCCCAATCGGTTGCCAACTGCTACACCGCGATTGAAATGGGTCTCGAGGTGATGCCGGTCCTGAACAAGATGGATCTGCCTCAGGCCGAACCCGAGCGAGTCAAGGTCGAGATCGAAGAAATTATTGGAATCGACGCGACCGATGCGGTGCCCTGCAGTGCCAAATCAGGCATGGGAATCGAAGAAGTCTTGGAAACCTTGGTCGCCACGGTACCGGCACCAGAAGGCGATATTGATGCGCCTCTGCAGGCGCTGATCATCGACTCATGGTTCGATAATTATCTGGGCGTCGTTTCGTTGATTCGCGTAACACAGGGCCAGATCAACAAGAAAGACAAATTTGTTGTTAAAAGCACCGGCACCACGCATCAGGCGGATCAGATTGGCATCTTTACCCCTAAGCGGGAGGTGACTGACAGTCTTAAAGCCGGCGAGGTTGGGTTCTTGGTTGCCGGGATCAAAGACATCCATGGCGCACCGGTCGGCGACACCCTGATTAGTGTGGCCAACCCGGATACGGAAGCCTTATCTGGATTCCAAAAAGTTCAGCCGCGCGTATTCGCAGGCCTCTTCCCGGTCAGCTCGGATGATTTTGAAGATTTCCGAGAGGCCCTTGAAAAGCTGACCTTGAACGATGCCAGTTTGCATTACGAGCCCGAGGTGTCCGACGCACTGGGCTTTGGCTTCCGCTGTGGTTTCCTGGGCATGTTGCACATGGAAATTATTCAGGAACGTCTGGAGCGCGAATACGACCTGGACCTGATCACCACGGCGCCTACGGTGGTGTACGAAGTCGAACTAAAGGACGGCGAGGTAGTTCGGGTCGATAACCCGTCGCGCTTGCCCGACGCCGGCCGCATTGAAGAGATGCGTGAACCCATCGTGCAGGCCAATATTTTGGTGCCGCAGGACTATCTGGGTAACGTTATTCAACTCTGTGTTGAAAAGCGTGGTGTGCAAAAAGACATGCGCTTTATGGGCAACCAAGTGCAAATCACCTGGGAACTGCCGATGGCCGAAGTGGTCATGGACTTCTTCGATCGCCTCAAGTCCGTCAGCCGAGGATTTGCCTCGTTGGATTATCACTTCTTGCGTTTCGAGCCGGCCAAGTTGGTTCGCCTCGATGTCTTGATCAACGGTGACCGTGTTGATGCACTGGCGGCGATCGTCCACAAAGACCATTCGACCGGTCGGGGTCGCAATTTGTGCGAAAAGATGAAAGATTTAATACCGCGTCAAATGTTTGATGTGGCGGTGCAGGCGGCCATTGGCGGCCACATTATTGCCCGGACCACGGTCAAGGCACTGCGTAAGAACGTGACGGCCAAGTGTTATGGCGGTGACGTGTCACGTAAAAAGAAGCTGCTGGAAAAACAAAAAGCCGGTAAGAAGCGAATGAAGCAGGTGGGCAGCGTGGAAATTCCACAAGACGCCTTCCTTGCGGTACTGAAAGTGGATAATTAATTGGAAAACGTCGATTTTTCGTTGGTCTTGCTGGTGGCCGTGGTGGTCACTGGGGTGTTGTGGTTTTTTGACAAACTGGTGACCGCGAAACGTCGTACTTCGGATGATCCAGAACCCTGGTGGGTGGATTACGGAGCTGGCTTTTTCCCCGTATTGTTCGTGGTTTTTGCGCTCAGAAGCTTTTTCTACGAGCCCTACCAGATTCCGTCCGAGTCCATGATGCCGACGCTGGAAGTCGGCGACTTTATTTTGGTCAACCGCTGGACCTACGGCCTAAGAACTCCGGTGACCGGTGAAACCTTTTTACCGATTAACGAGCCCGAGCGCGGTGACGTGTTGGTTTTCCGGTTCCCTGAACAAACCAATGTGGCCTACATCAAGCGGATAATTGGTTTGCCGGGTGATGTGGTGGAAGTGCGCAACAAGCAGATTCTTGTAAATGGCGAGCCCGTTCCAACTACATTGGTCACCGAGCCCGGAATTCCGGTGGCCGTCCGTCAATCGACCGAACAAATCGGAACTCACACCTTCCCGACCTGGCGAACCAACAACCGCCTGGGACGTGACGGTCGTTGGGAAGTGCCCGAGGGGAATTATTTCCTGATGGGGGACAATAGGGACAATTCGAACGACTCGCGTTTTTGGGGTTTCGTGCCGGATCACCTAATAATTGGTAAAGCGGTATCCGTATGGATGCATTGGGACGAGTTTTTCAGCTTGCCCAGCTTTAGCAACGTTAGGGCGATTCCGTGAGGACTTCATGAGACAACACCAACAGGGTTATTCGGTATTTTGGGCGCTGGTTCTAATTATCCTGATCAGCGCTTCTTCCTTATTCGCGATCCGCGTCGGTGGCCTGTACTTTGACCATTGGGTGGTCCAGGAAATCTTCGACGATTGGGAGAGCGATCCACAGACCGCCGGTCAAAATGCTCGGGATTTGCGTCGCGAATTTACGACTCGGATGCGAGTCAATTCACTCGAGGACGCGGTGCCTCGCGACGGCTTAACCTTTGAGCGTAACGGCCAGCAGTGGTTGGTCCAAGCCGATTACGAGCGCCGAGTGAATCTCTATTCGAATATTGATTTGGTGGTCCGTTTCACCGATTCGGCCACCTTGGGTACGCCATGAGGCCAGAACAACTGGCCAAGCGCCTGGGTCATCGCTTTTCCGATCCTGAGTTGTTGGAACTCGCGCTGAAACATCGTTCCAACGGCGTACAAAACAATGAACGCTTGGAATATTTGGGCGATGCGGTGTTGGGGATGGTGATTGCCGAAGCCTTGTTCCAGCGGTTTGCTGGCGCAAAAGAGGGCGATTTGACCCGGGCGCGAGCTCGGTTAGTCAAAGAGCCCACCTTGGCGGATATTGCCAGAAGCTTTGATGTTGGGCCCTGTCTGGCCCTCGGCAGCGGCGAGTTAAAAAGCGGTGGCCGAAATCGCGACAGCATTCTGTCTGACGCGCTCGAGGCACTCATCGGTGCCATCTATCTGGACTCGGATTTTGAAACGGTGCGGGGCGTGGTGCTGAGTTGGTATCAAGCGCAGTTAGATCAGATCAACCCGAGCAAGCTTGAAAAAGATCCCAAGACCCGTTTGCAAGAGTGGTTACAAGCAAAGGGGGAGCCATTGCCGCAGTACGAAGTGACTCGTGAAACCGGTGAACCACACAACCGTGAGTACGAAGTCAGCTGCACCGTGGCAGGGTTGGACACCTTTGTGGGCGTAGGAACAGGCCGACGTCGAGCCGAGCAAATGGCAGCACAAATGGCATTGGAGGCCATAGAACAATGATGGATTTTGACACGATCTGCGGCACGGTCGCGATTGTCGGGCGTCCGAATGTGGGAAAGTCCACACTAATGAATCACCTGATCGGTCAAAAACTGTCGATCACCAGCCGCAAGGCTCAGACTACGCGTCATCAAGTCATGGGTATTTGGACCGAGGGCAATACCCAGGTGGTGTTTGTCGACACACCTGGTATTCATACCGGCGGCAAACGTGCGCTGAATCGTTATCTGAACAAAGCGGCATCCAACGCGCTTCAGGACGTGGACCTGGTGGTGTGGCTGCTAGAGCGGGATAAGTTCACCGACCAGGATGCGCACGTTGAAAAGCAAGTTCGCGAGTCCGCAAAGCCGGTCATCATTGCATTGAACAAATTTGATCAGGTGCACGACAAGGCTAAATTGATGCCGGTTGCACAAAAGATGCAAATGCGTTTTCCCGAGGCCGAGATCGTACCGCTTTCTGCGCTCAAAGGATTCAATCAGGATACCTTGATGAATCTGATCACCACTCGAATGCCCAAAGGGCCATTCATGTTTGACCCGGACCAGTTGACGGATAAAAGCCTGCGGTTTTTGGTCGCCGAGATTGTGCGTGAAAAGTTGGTGCGCCAGTGCGGCGATGAGTTGCCTTATCGCACGACGGTTGAAATTGAAAAATTTGAAGAAACGCCTGAACGTTGCTTTATCCATGCGTGTATCTATGTCGAGCGAAAAAGCCAGAAGCCGATCTTGATTGGCAACCAAGGCAGCCGACTTAAGCAGATTGGCACGGAAGCTCGGTTGGATGCGGCAGAATTGATCGGATTGCCTGTCCATCTGGAATTGTGGGTCAAGGTGCGCGACCGTTGGAGTGATGACGAGGCGGCCTTGGCACAACTTGGGTATAAGGATCCCTAGTGCAAGCGGCTTG
>JAAXJV010000298.1 GCA_012269655.1 Pseudomonadales bacterium | reverse complement strand
CCATCTTTTGGAAAAACTCCAACTTCGGATGCTGCAGCGCTTCTCCGATCTCGGCTTTGAAATCCGCCACGCGTTTGGCACTGACTTCGGCCCGAGTGGGGATTTGCACTTGCGGAATTCGGGTCTTGGTGACGTTTTCAATCGCTCGCAGAAGTCGACGCTCCCGAGGTGCGACAAACAAAATGGCTTTACCGGATCGGCCCGCACGTCCTGTTCGACCAATACGGTGAACGTAGGCTTCGGGATCAATTGGAATATCGTAATTAATCACGTGCGTCACGCGCGGAACATCAATACCCCGGGCTGCAACGTCGGTTGCCACCAGAATGTCGAGGATGCCCTCTTTAAGCTCGCCAATTGTCTGCTCGCGCAGCTTTTGCGTCATGTCACCGTTGATTGCACGAGCCCGATATCCACGAGCCTCAAGCTTTTGAGCCATTTCGATGGTCGCGTTTTTGGTTCGTACGAACATCACCAAACCATCGAAGTCTTCAACTTCCAGAATGCGCGTCAGAGCATCCAGCTTGTTGGTGCCCTGAACCATCCAAAACGCCTGCTCAATGGAATCCACCACGCTGGATTGAGCTTCAATCGCGACTTCTTTGGGCTCGTTCAAATATTGATCAGCCAAACGGCGAATCGGCTTGGGCATGGTGGCACTGAACAAGGCCACCTGACGCTGTTCAGGTGCGTGTTCCAGAATCCAAGTCACGTCATCAATAAAGCCCATGCGCAACATCTCATCGGCTTCGTCTAAGACTACCGATTTCAATGCGTCTAATTTCAAAGTGCCACGGCGTAGGTGGTCCATCACTCGGCCGGGTGTCCCGACCACAACCTGACAACCACGGCGCAGCCCACGCAACTGACCGCCCATCGGCTGCCCGCCATAAATAGGCAACACATGGAAACCTTTCATCCCTGCGCTGTAGGTCTGAAATGCTTCGGCTACCTGGATGGCCAACTCGCGCGTGGGTGCCAGTACCAGCACCTGAGTCTCATTCGATTTGGGATCTACGCCCGCCAAGGTAGGCAAGGCAAATGCCGCGGTTTTACCGGTACCGGTCTGAGCGGTACCCAACAAGTCGTGGCCGTCTAAGATCAGCGGAATACTCGCTGCCTGAATGGCCGAGGGTTGCTCGTAGCCGATTTTAGTTAAATTGGTGAGGATCTGATCGGGCAAACCCAGATCAGCGAAGGTCGTCGTAGGAGTCGTCATCACATGCCTTTAGTGTCGGGCAATCTAGACTCTACACATCCGCCGTCCATTGCCGTATGAGGCGGCTATCAATGCCGCGAAACCAAGCCATCCCGGCTTGTCGGCGCGCAATATACCACAGACCAAGGTAGTATTCCCGCTGAATTTTGTTGCGGAGCACATAATGAAGATTTACTTATCCGGGGAGATCCATACCGATTGGCGCGAGCAGATCGAAGCGGGCTGTCAGGCGGCTGACCTGGCGGTAGAGTTCAGCGGTCCTGTGACTGATCACGACGCTTCAGATGCGGCAGGCGATTTATTGGGAGTTCCAGCAGAAAATTTCTGGCGCGACCACCAATCCTCACGGGTGAATTTGATTCGTACCCAGACCTTGATTCAGCAAGCAGACATCGCTGTGATTCGCTTTGGTGACAAATACAAGCAATGGAACGCGGCCTTTGATGCCGGTTATTGCGCCGCTTTGGGTAAGCCCTACATCACATTGCATGCTGATGACCTAGTGCATCCACTTAAAGAAGTCGATGCTCAAGCTTACGCTTGGGCACAAACCCCGGACCAAGTCGTCGAAATCCTGAAATACGTGCTGTCAAAATAATCGGTTGAGGCGCATACTCCCGCGCCTCAATTTTTAAGCACAGGATGGCTGAATGCTGTTTACCGAGTTAGGACTACGCCAGGAACTGCAGGACGCCGTTTCAGATACGGGTTACACAAAGCCAACCCCTATCCAAGCGCAATCTATCCCAGCCGTGATGCAGGGACAGGATGTCATGGCCGCCGCACAAACCGGCACCGGAAAAACAGCCGGCTTCACTCTACCTATCCTGCATCGCTTAAGCGAAGGCCGACGCGCCCAACCCAATCGCTGTCGCGCGCTAATCGTCACGCCAACGCGAGAATTGGCCGCGCAAATCCAAGATAACGTCACGCAGTACTCAAAGTATTTGCCACTGAAAAGCGAGGTTGTGTTTGGCGGGGTGAAAATTAACCCCCAGATGCAAAAACTACGAGGCGGTGTCGATGTATTGGTCGCAACCCCTGGACGTCTTCTGGATTTGCATGGCCAAAACGCCATTCGATTCGACGACATCGAAGTCTTGGTACTCGATGAAGCCGACCGGATGCTCGACATGGGATTTATCCACGACATCCGAAAGATCTTCCGACTGCTGCCACCAAAACGTCAGAACCTGCTTTACTCGGCGACCTTCTCACCTGAAATTCGAGAACTGGCCAAATCCATGGTCAACAATCCCGTCGAAATTTCGGTCACGCCACCCAACTCCACGGTCGAACGGATTGAGCAAAAAATCTTCCCTTGTAATAAGGGGCAAAAGACAAAGTTACTCATCCACTTGATTCAGAGCCGCGCATGGCACCAGGTTCTGGTGTTTAGCCGAACCAAACATGGGGCCAACAAAATCGCAACTCAGCTTGAAAAAGCAGGACTGCCGGCGGCCGCCATTCATGGCAACAAGAGCCAGGGCGCTCGTACCCGAGCGCTGGCTAACTTCAAGTCTGGAGAACTGCAAGTTCTGGTCGCCACCGATATTGCGGCACGGGGCATTGACATCGACAAGCTACCTTTTGTCGTCAACTTTGATCTTCCTAATGTCTCTGAGGACTATGTTCACCGGATTGGAAGAACCGGCCGCGCGGGCGCTGAAGGACTGGCCGTCAGCTTGGTTTGCGATGAAGAGTTTAAACTGTTGCAAGACATCGAGCGATTGATCCAGTTAATACTGGATCGCGAAATCGTCGAGGGCTTTGCTCCTGATAAATCGTTGCCGGAATCCAAGCTACTGCCACCTAAACGGGCGTCTCGACCCAAGAAAAAGAAACAGGTCACACCCAGCTCTCAGCAAAACGAGGACCCGAAATCCGATCAGGCTCCGCGCCGCAATCGCAATTCTAGACGCCCGAACCGCAAGCCAAGCGGGCAGCGCCGTCAGCCAAATAAGACCTGATGCAATATTCGCCCTGGGACCAGGGTGAACGCCCCAGCCAAGACTAGGCCGAAGCCGTATAGGCTGGCGAGGGCTTGTTTGTGCCTTTGGATATTGCCCGCACGAGCGGCCTGAATGGCCACAACGAGCGTTCCGAGCGTCAGCAGTGAGAGCAAATGAATCGGGCTGAAGGGCCCCAGTAGCCGAATTTCGAAGATTGCGAAGCTCGATAAGGCCACGATGGCCATCAGCCCGACCCAAGTCCGGCCGAGCAGCCGGTGGGACCTACCGCCCTTTTTTCGCATAAACTGGACAGCCCCAATAAGGATTGAGAGTAACGCGCAGTAAGTATGTAGCTGAATAATCCAGGGGGCTTGTAATAAGGCCGTCATACTGCAGCCGGCAGGCGCAGAACGAAGGTTGTTCCAGAGTCTGAGCTATCGCGGATGAAAATTTCACCGCCCGCACCCTCGG
>JAAXJV010000296.1 GCA_012269655.1 Pseudomonadales bacterium | reverse complement strand
CTAGCACCCAGCACCTGGTTAGCCAGTTGGCCCAGGATCGAGATATCTACTGGGTGAACTCCATCGGCCTACGCAAGCCAAAGCTTAGCCTGCGAGACCTGGGCCGGGTGGGGCAAAAGGTTCGTGCGCGGCTTGCCGCGACTGAATCGGCGCCAGAACCCACCGATCTACCCCCCATTAACGTGCTAAAGCCTTTGACCCTACCTGCGCCTCGCTCGCGTTGGGGTCGCTGGCTCGCCAAAACCTTAACCGCCAGGCAGATCCATCGCGCCTGGCCCGAACTCAAGTCCCAGCGCCCCTACGTTTGGACCTCGTTGCCGACCGCCGGCGATCTTAAAGGCGCGTTTAACGAGTCCGGTTGGGTTTACTACTGCTGCGATGACTTTGAGGCACTGGCTGGCGTGGATCACAAGACCGTTCGAGATCACGAACTGGATCTATTGGCCAGCGCCGACCGCGTGGTGGTAACCAGCCATTGGCTGGCGAATAAACATGCTGATGCCAAGCCTATTCAGGTCGACCATGGCGTGGACCTTGAATTATTTAGCCAACCCACAGCACCGGCGCCTGAGATGACTCGAGCCTGTGTGGGCTTTTATGGCAGCCTAGATCAGTGGGTTGATTTCGAGAGAATCAAACGATTGGCACAGGCTCGACCCTCGATTGAGTTTCATTTGATCGGACGTGGACCTGTGAAGCCCGAAGGATTACCCAAGAACGTAAAACTTTTGGGTTATCGATCACACGATGCGTTACCCAGCTATGCCCAACACTGGCGAGCCTGCCTGCTACCCTTCATAGAATCCGATCAAATATCCGCCTGCAACCCATTGAAGTTGCGTGAGTATTTGGCCACGGGACGACCGGTCATCTCGTCGAGTTTCCCGGCCAGCCAACAGTTTTCCGAAGTGGTGCTAGCCGACACCGATGAGGATTGGTTAATCGCAATTGACCAAGCCCTAGACACCCCAAACCGAGTGCCTCCGGCCTGGTTAGCTCAACACAGCTGGCAGGCCATCGCACAACGTATCGATAACTACATTCGGAGCGCTTAAGTGGTCGCCGCAAGAACCTACGTTATTTTGTGCGGCGCTTGGCGCCGTCGCTGGACCGTCGTCGCTCCGATGCTAATCCTGCCTTTGATCGCAGGGACCATCGGCTTTTTGCTACCCAAATCTTATCAGGCGCACACTAGCATCTTGCTTCAGGAAACCGCCAAAATGAACCCGGTTCTGGGTGATTTGGCCGTCGACTCGTCTATCCAAACGCGAATGAAGTCGATTGAGACGCTACTTCACAGCCGTCATATCCTCAAAGCGCTCGCCGAAGACCTCGAGATGATCGGTGCCGAAACCAACCCCGCCGTTGTGGATCAGGTCATTAACCAGCTCAGCGAACAAGTCAGCGTTAGCTTAAAAGGCGAAAACCTGTTGACCTTCGAGGTCAAAGGGCCGTCACCGGAGCGCATGGAAGATCTGCTGAAATTCGTCAGCGCTCGTTTTTTGGAAGAATTGCTGGCACCTGAGCGCTCAAGCCTATCCGATGCCAGTTATTTTTTGTCCGAGCACTTGAAGGCCAAGCGCGAAGCCCTGCAAAAAGCCGAAAACGATCTGGCCCAATATCGTCTGGATCATAAGGACTCGCTACCCGAGACCCTGGCGGGCAACTTAGCCAACTTGAATCGCCTACAGGAGCGCCTAGCCCAAGTGAAACTGGCCCAGAAATCGGCCCAGGCACGGGTGGGTAATCTGGCCCAACAGGTCAATCAAACTGACCCGGTACTCAGCGAGTTAGAAAGCAACATTGTTCGTGTCCGTGGGCAGTTAGCCTTGCTGACCAGCCGCTACACCGAGTCACACAGCGAAGTTCGCTCACTCAAGCGCCAACTTAGCCGTTTGGAAGCTGAACGCAATCAAGCGATGGCCATGCCGGTCGCGGACACCAATGCAGCCGATCTTTGGAGCCTGGCTATTGCCGATTCAGACGGCGTTCAACGTCCCCTGTTGGTCATGCAGATGGATCGCTTGCAATCACTGAACAATGAAGTGGCCGGCTTTCAAGACGAACGCGCGATGCTCGAGGGCCTGATCTCAGAATTAGAAGATAAAACCACTAAAGCCAATCAGCACCAACAAAAGCTGTCTGAATTGGAGCGGGATCTGGAAGTCAAAAACGACATTTATCTGGAACTGCTAAAACGCTTTGAAATGACCCGGATCTCGGGTTCGCTCGGCACCTTTGAGCGAGATAAACGCGTTCGAGTCATCGACGCCCCGTTCACCCCAACTGCACCGACCAACTTTGCTTGGTGGATTTTCGCACTGGCTGGCATCTTTGGCGGGCTAGGCCTAGGCGCGGGTGTCGCTGTCATCCTCGAAATTTTGGACGGCAGTGTACGGACGCGAGCCCAAATCGAATCCATCTCCGGAGTCGAGCTGATTGATCGTGCAATTTGGTAAATTGCCACCAAACTAACTATAAGTAATTGTTTTAAAATAACTTAAATAGTTGGCACGCAAATCGCTAAGTCTGATTTATGGAGGACACCATGAAACAGACTTACCCACGCACACTACAGATTGTTCAGCATCTTGCCCCCGGCGGAATCGAGAGCATCGCGTTAGATTTCCTTGATCACAGCGAAAATTGCTTTGTTCTGAGCCTAGAAGGCACGCGCAGCGAGAGCATGGCTCACTGGCCACGTTTGGCTCGTTATGACGCCAAGATCAACTTTGCTGACAAGAAATCGGGATTGGACTTCGGATTACCCGGACGCATTGTACGGCTAATCAAATCCCTCGACATCGAGGTGGTTCACACCCATCACATCGGCCCAATGTTGTACGGCGGTTTAGCCGCTCGTTTGGCCGGCGTGAAGTGTTCACTGCACACTCACCATGATTCTTGGCACTTGGCCGACGACAAAGCCTCACGTCTGACCCGCTGGGCCAATCGCTTTTTAGGTCCAATCAACGTAGCCAATGCAAAAGGCGTGGCGGGCGAAGTTGAGCGCAGAGCGAAATGTGATGTCCGCACCATTTACAACGGCATTGATACCCATCGTTTCCGCCCCGCCGACCGTGATGAGAGCCTCGCGCGATTTGAACTGGACCCAAGCAAAACATGGGTCGGCTGCGCCGGTCGACTGACCCAAGTCAAAGGTCAAGATCTACTGCTAAAGGCCTTCGTCGATCTTCCAGATCATGTGCATCTGGCGATTGCAGGGGCCGGCGAACAGTCCGATTCGTTAAAACAGTTAACCGAGCAGCTGGGCATTACCGACCGGGTTCGTTTTCTGGGTCTAGTGGAAGACATGCCTACGTTTTATAGCGCCATGGATCTTTACTGTATGCCAAGCCGTAACGAAGGTTTCCCATTGGCACCCTTAGAAGCGCAGGCCTGTGGCACCCCCTGTGTGGTCACCCATGTCGGCAGTAGCCTCGAAGCAATCTGCCCTGAATCTGGACTCGCGGTCGAGGCCGGCAGCCCCGATGCATTGCGCGATGGTCTAGCTAAACAACTGGACCAGCTTGAGCAACTGCATCGTCCTCGTCACTTTGTGATGAAAGACAAGGACGTCCGCAGCATGGTCGATGCCTATTCAACGTTGGCCAGCTCAATTCTAGCCACTCGAGGCGCAGCCTAATGAACGCGTTATTGAGT
>JAAXJV010000272.1:2988-3697 GCA_012269655.1 Pseudomonadales bacterium | reverse complement strand
CAGGAGTTGAGATTCTCGATCTGAATGAACGTTCATTCAGATATTGTGCGGGGCCGCAATACCGAAGTAAAGCGACCTAAGCGCAAGCCTAGCTACTTTGTGACGTTGTCAGCACAGTCAGCGAAAGCGGCAGCAATCGATTTCAGCAGTTGCGCGTGTAATTCGGGTCCAGCTGTGAGCTCTGTGCCCAAGGGATCCAGTGTATACACAGAGACATTCGACTCTTTGGCCACCAATTCAATCCAACGTGCGTCCATCTGCGGCTCATTAAAAATACAGCCGCCGCTTTGAACCTGCTGACGCAAATTCGCCAATTCTTTCGCAGTGGGCTTGACGTTCACGTTCGCCTGAATAACACCTGTTCGGCGAATACCCATATCGGCTTCAAAGGGTCCGTAAGCATCATGCATCACCCAATAGGGAATGGATTTCATCGGTGCAGTCGCCGCCTTCAATCCGGCTTCGAGTGCATGCAGTCGCTCAATGGCCTGCTGTGCGCGGGCCTCATATTGGGCTTGATTAGCCGAATCAATCCGAGACAACTCGGACGCAATGATGGTCAACAGATGCTCGGATTCCTCGATTGATAGCCAGGGGTGTGCATCATCGTGGTTGTGCCCTTCGTGGCCGTGTTCTTCGTGGCCTTGGTCGTGTTGGAGTGCGTCTTCTTGGTCGGCGTGCGCGTCGGCTGTCGGCGGGTGGCCGGTCG
>JAAXJV010000272.1:0-2978 GCA_012269655.1 Pseudomonadales bacterium | reverse complement strand
CTGTGATCTTCTGGACTTTGATCTTCTTGTTTTTGATCGTCGTGTCCGTGAGCTTCGTGTCAGTGATCTTCTTGTCCGTGATCTTCTTGTCCTTGTTCTTCTTGTCCGTGTTCTTCATGACCATGCTCTTCGTGGCCGTGTTCTTCGTGACCATGCTCGCTATGAAGTCCGGCGTCTTTTTCGGCCAGCGATACCGCATTCGGCATCTTGCCCAACGCACCAGCAATCGGCGTCTCCAGACTTTCGCCAACCCAAAACACTAAATCAGATTGCTCAATAAGCGCCCGCTGGCTCATTCGCATGTTGAAGTAATGCGGGGATTCACTGGCCGGAATCAACACCTGAACCGGTTGTCCAGCGACCTGCTCTACTAAGGAAGCAATGGGCGCGACGGTTGCAGTCAGCTGAAGCGAATGAGCGGATGACACGGCGAATGCCGCAGGTAGAAGCAAGGGAAGCTTTTTAATCATAGTGAGGCTGTGATCGACAAATAATGGACGAAAACGTTATGATATAACAAATCAGTTTTTGATGTCATGTCTATGTTGATCGAGTTAAACAATGCGGGATTATTTGCCGGTGGCAACTGGCGGGCTCGTCACATTTCATTTGCAGTGGACGCCGGCCAGATTGTGACGCTGATCGGCCCCAACGGAGCGGGAAAATCCACCAGCGTGAAAATGGCGCTAGGGATCGAAAAACCGACCGAGGGAGTCTGTCAACGCAAACCCAACTTGAGCGTGGGCTATGTGCCGCAAAAGTTAGCGATTGATTGGACCATGCCGATGTCGGTTGAACGCTTCATGCGCTTGACCAATCCACTGTCAGATCAAGAAATTCAACAGGCGTTGACCGATGTTGGTGTTTTTCAGCACCTGCACCATCCAGTCACTGAGTTATCGGGCGGTGAATTCCAGCGTGTTTTGATTGCTCGCGCGATCGCTCGGCGCCCAGAGCTCTTGGTGCTGGATGAGCCGGCTCAGGGCATAGATGTCGCAGGCGAAGCTCAGATTTATCAACTAATTCAACAAGTACGCGACCAGTTGAATTGCGGCGTCCTTTTAATTAGTCATGACTTGCACATCGTGATGGGCCAGACCGATACCGTGGTTTGCATCAACGGGCACGTGTGCTGCCATGGCTCGCCGACAAGCGTGGCCAACAATCCCGAGTATCAAGCTTTATTTGGACCCGAAGCTGCATCGCAATTGGCTGTTTACGACCACCAACATGACCACGATCACCATCACGACCATGCCACCTGTCGGGGCCATGATCATGCTTGATTTTATCTGGTATGCCGCACTCGCTGGGATCGGCATCACCTTGATGACTGGCCCCCTCGGCTGTTTCATCGTTTGGCGCCGTTTATCATATTTCGGTGACACGCTGTCGCACGGTGCCCTGTTAGGCGTTGGATTGAGCCTGTTCAGCGGCCTGCCGTCACAACTCGCTGTTTTTGGTGTCTCCGTTTTAATCGCCCTGTTGCTAAGCCAACTTGAGCGGTCGCGTCGTCTGTCGTCGGACGCTTTGCTGGGACTGTTGTCACACTCGGCGTTAGCACTGGGTGTGGTGACTATTGCCATCCTGGGCCCGACTAACATCGATTTAGAAAGTTTATTGTTTGGTGATCTACTGTTGGTGACGCAGACTGACCTGATCATTATCGCTTTCACGGTCTTATTGGTCTGGGCGCTACTCAAATGGTGTTGGAATGCGATGGTCGCGGCCACACTGAGCCCCGAATTGGCCGCCGCGGAAGGACAATCGCCACGCCTAGCTCAGTTGGCCCTGACCCTGATGATCGCCGGCGTCATCGCTGTTTCGATCAAACTGGTCGGCGCCCTGTTGATCACTGCCATGCTCATTTTGCCCGCTGCCGTCGCACGCGGGCTAGCTAAAACTCCTGAACAGATGGCCGTGATGGCCAGCTTGGTCGGTGCATTCAGCGTTATTTTAGGTATTGCTGGGGCATGGCACTTTGACACGCCGACCGGACCCAGTATTGTGCTTGCAGCACTCACCATGTTCATCATCACCCAGGTAATGACTGCCAGACGCACATGAAACTAACCGAAAAACAAGCTCAAGTACTCGATGCGTTGCAGGCAGCCGCGGCACCGATGAGTGCCTATGAGTTGCTGGACGAATTGCGCGAGGATGGGTTCCGAGCCCCGCCCCAGGTCTACCGCGCTCTGACCAAGCTGACTGAGACGGGACAAGTGCATCGATTGGAAAGTCTGAACGCCTTTATCGCCTGCGGACACTCGCATTGCCATCAGCAGACCCCGTCGGTGTTTTTGATTTGTCAGCACTGCAAGCAGGTAGACGAATTACAAAACGATAGCCTACGGCAGGGGCTGGCCGAGGTGACTCAACATCAATCCTTCACACTGACACAGGCGGTCATTGAGCTGACCGGAACCTGTGAGCAGTGTGAACAAGAATTGGATTAGGCGCCTAGCCGGCGCCTAATTCACGGGCCCGCAAAATAGCAGCCGAGGTCGAGGCGTCCTTACCCTGAACGTTACCGCTTGCCAGCGATTCCGAGGCCGCCAAGGCCAGCTCTTTGCCCAACTCAACGCCCCACTGGTCATAGGCATTAAGATTCCACAACCAACCCTGTACGAAAATTCGATGTTCATGCATCGCAATCAACCCACCCAGTGCACGGGGCGTCAACGCCTCGCACATCATCAAGGTGCTGGGACGGTTGCCCGGGAAGGTTCGATGCGCCCCCAGATCCATTCCATCCGGTCCAGTTTTTTCGCTACGAGCCTGCTCTGTGGACTTGCCAACCAACAGGGCTTCGCCCTGAGCCAAACCATTGGCGATCAAGATATCCCGCTGCGCCTGTGAGCCTAGGCGGGCTTTTACCGGCACAATAAAGTCGACCGGAATCCAATCACTGCCCTGATGCAGCAGTTGGAAAAAGGCATGCTGGCCGTTTGTGCCCGGTTCGCCCCACACTACAGCCC
>JAAXJV010000223.1 GCA_012269655.1 Pseudomonadales bacterium | reverse complement strand
GTGACTGAATTCCTGCGGGTCTTCTTCGAGAAAGATTTACAGGTTCGTTTCCGCGCAAGCTACTTCCCCTTTACCGAGCCCAGCGCTGAAGTGGATATGGAATGCGTGATTTGTGGTGGCGATGGTTGTCGTGTGTGCTCTGGTACCGGCTGGCTTGAAGTCATGGGTTGCGGCATGGTCCACCCCGAAGTCTTTAAACACGCAGGCGTAGATACCGAGCAATACAGTGGATTTGCATTTGGGATGGGGGTCGAGCGTCTGGCGATGCTTCGATATGGCGTGAACGATTTGCGATTGTTCTTTGAGAACGATCTTCGTTTCTTGAAACAATTCAGCGCCTAAGGAGAACCCAATGCGAGTAAGTGAACAATGGCTTCGCAGCTGGGTGAATCCCAGCGAAAATACGGATGAAATCGTATCTTTAGTGACCTTTGCCGGGCTGGAAGTCGACAGTGTCGATTCACCCTGCAAAGCATTCGATGATGTGGTCGTGGCCCGAATCGAGTCAATCGGGCCGCACCCCGATGCGGACAAACTCCGTGTCTGTCAGGTCAATGACGGCACCCAAATGCACCAGGTTGTGTGCGGTGCCGCGAATGCCGCTGCTGGTCTAGTGGCGCCCCTCGCGCGTGTCGGCGCAACACTAGAGGCCGGCTTTAAGATTAAGAAAGCCAAGCTACGTGGCGTTGAGTCCCAAGGAATGTTGTGCGGCGCGGATGAGCTTGGTTTGTCCGAGGTGCGTGACGGGTTGATGGAGTTGCCGGCCGATGCGCCCTTGGGTCAAAACCTGCGCGACTATTTAGAGCTCAATGACGCCATTATCGAGATTGATTTGACGCCCAACCGGGGTGATTGCTTCGGCCTGCGCGGTATTGCTCGGGAAGTGGGTGTGTTGACGCGAACTCAGGTCAATGAACCGAACGTACCGACTGTCTCGCCAACGGCTCAAGACAGCCTGCCGGTTGAGTTAGTCGATCCCCAGGGTTGTCCGCGTTATCTGGGGCGTGTGATTTCTGGCGTTGATCTGTCCAAGCCGAGTCCGGCTTGGTTGGTTGAGCGTTTGCGTCGAGCGGGCGTTCGTGCCATCGATCCGGCGGTGGATGTCACCAACTACGTCATGCTCGAGCTGGGGCAGCCTATGCATGCCTTTGATAAGGCTCAAATCGAGGGTGGAATTCGAGTGCGTCGCGCTCAGGAAGGCGAGTCATTGACGCTGCTGGACGGTAAGGTGATTGAGCTGGATGCGGATGTCTTAGTCATTGCCGATCACGCGAAACCACTGGCATTGGCCGGTATTATGGGCGGTGAACACTCAGGCGTGGCCGATTCGACTCAGGATTTATTCTTGGAAGTCGCTTGGTTTAATCCCCTGACCATCGCTGGTCGTGCTCGGCGCTTTGGCTTACACACCGATGCGTCACATCGTTATGAGCGCGGCGTCGACAGTCAGTTGCAGGCCATGGCAATGGAGCGCGCAACCCAGCTGTTGTTAGATATTGTCGGTGGACAAGCAGGTCCTGTCACAGTAGCTGAGTCAGCGGACCATTTGCCTGCGGCGCGGCAGGTTGAACTGCGTACCGACCGATTGCAAGCGCAGTTGGACTTAGAGCTGCCTGCAGATCAAGTGTCCGACATCTTAGAGCGTCTAGGGTTGGCACCTGAATTCGATGGGGTGACTTGGCGTTGCACGGCACCTAGCTGGCGTCATGACATCTCAATTGAACAGGATTTGGTCGAGGAAATCGCTCGGGTTTATGGCTACGACAATCTCCCCTCTAAAATGCCGGCGGCTACCAATGGCATGCCTCGGTTGGACGAGAGTGTTCGCGACAAAAACCGACTGCGCAGTCAGTTGGTTGACCTAGGTTTGAACGAAGTCATCACCTACAGTTTTGTTAACCCGGAGCTGCACAATCGATTCCATTCGACCGAACAAGTCATGGACTTGGCCAATCCCATCACCGCTGACATGGTGCGGATGCGCCAATCGATGGTACCCGGCTTGACACAGGCGGCGGGCTACAACCTGAATCGTCAGCACAAGGGCGTTGCTATTTTCGAAGTGGGTCAGTGTTTTGTGGCCGAGGGCGATACGCTGACACAAAACGACCGTGTTGGGGTGTTGATGTCAGGTGAAACCACGCAGTGGGATTGGCAGCAAAGTGCACGAGCTTGTGATTTCTACGACATTAAAGGCGTGGTTGAAGCGCTTTTGGCAGAGGCACAGGCGCCGGTCTCCTTCGTTTCCGCTCAACGTCAGGGCATGCATCCGGGTCAAACCGCAGAGGTGTACGTTGGAGGCGATTGTGTGGGTGTGATCGGCGCACTGCATCCAGAAACGGCTGAGCAGTTAGACCTGCCGCTGACGACCTTTGTTGCGGATTTGTCGTTGCGTGGCGTCGTACAGGGCAACGTGGCCAGCTTTAAACCCCTGTCTAAGTTTCCTGCCAGTGGCCGTGATTTGGCACTCTTAGTTAAGGATCAAAGCTGGGGGGATATTCAGCGCTGTATTGCGAAGGCAGCAGGCCAGAAGCTGGATCGAGTTGTGCTGTTTGATGTTTACCGGGGTCAGGGCTTGCCCGAAGGGCACGCCAGCTTGGCAGTGAATCTGTCATGGCGTGATCAAGAGAGCACCATTGAGGACGCCGAAATCAATGCGGCGGTTGATTCTGTATTGGCTGCATTGGACAGTGAGTTGGGTGTAATCCTGCGCTAAAGGGTTTGACAGCTAGGCTCGGCTGGGTCTAGCTGTCTTTACTAAGTTTCTTTTTTTCTTGAGTTTTTTCCGATTCGGTCTCATAGTGCATGAGGTTTGGGAGGATTCAGGTGTCTGCACTCAGCAAAGCGGAACTGGCTGAATTTCTGAGCGACGTGATTGGTCTGAGCAAACGCGAAGCGAAGGAATTGGTAGAAGGCTTTTTCGAGGAAATCAGTCAAGCACTGATCGCCGGGGAAGACGTGCGCCTGTCCGGCTTTGGTAATTTCACTACCCGTGATAAGTCGCCCAGACCCGGTCGCAATCCCAAAACCGGCGAAGAAATCCCCATTACGGCCCGTCGAGTTGTAACGTTTCGGGCAGGCCAGAAACTGCGCCATCGCGTTGAAACCGTTATTGATGGATCTGACTTCACAGAAGATTGGATGACGGCCGAGGACCACGACGATGACTGATCCTCATAGCAATGACGATCAGATGGATTTGATTGGTTCGGGTGAACTGCCTGCGCCTCATATCCCAGACATCATTCCCGCGGAATCCGATAAGCTTGAAGAGGGCGAGGCGTTGCCGCCGGTTCCTGGCAAGCATTGGTTCTCAATTGGTGAGGTCGCCAACCTCTGCAAAGTTCGTTCACACGTCCTGCGCTATTGGGAACAGGAATTTCCCGGTCTGAAGCCGGCCAAGCGCCGCGGTAACCGCCGTTATTACTCAAACGCAGATGTTCTTTTGGCCCGCCGAATTCGTACTTTGCTGTACGACAAAGGCTACACCATTGCTGGCGCTCGCCATCAATTAGAAACGCCTACGGCTCAAAAAAAGAACGAGAAAAGCTGGATGGGCCAAGAGCTCACAGCTCTGCGTCAGGAAATCAAAGCAATCGCCCGATTGCTGGAAGATTAAGCTTTACAGCCTTTGTGCTTTTACCTATTATGCGCTCCGCAAAGACATCGGGGCGTGGCGCAGCCTGGTAGCGCACTACAATGGGGTTGTAGGGGTCGAAGGTTCAAATCCTTCCGTCCCGACCAGTTTTTGCAAAGTTTTGGAACACCGGTCCGGTAGTTCAGTTGGTTAGAATGCCGGCCTGTCACGCCGGAGGTCGAGGGTTCGAGTCCCTTCCGGATCGCCATTTCCAAAGCAAAAAAACCACACTTCAAAAGTAGCAGCGTAGCGGCTTTTGAAGTGTGGTTTTTTTGTTTTTAGGGTATGCGATTGTGGGGTAGCGAGCCCTCATGGCAGGGTTGGCCGACAGGATGTCGGTCCGCCGTGAAGCCCAGGAGGCGCGAAAATGGCGTCGAAGAGATCTGCCGATGATGTCCTGGGGCCTTGCTTCCCTGCATGCTTTTCGGCACATTCTTCCAACGTTTTCTAAACGGATCACACCATGCTGACCCAGGAACAAATCGACGCTTTTCAAATCGACGGGGCGGTCCTTTTAAAGGGTGTATTCTCCGACTATGTGGAGGGTGTCCGTCAAGCGATTGAAGAGAACAAGTCCAATCCCAGCTGGCGTGAACGAACCTATTACCCAGACGATGGCAGTGCTGCATTCTTTCAGGATTACGTAGTCTGGGATCAATTCGCAGGCTATCGGTCGCTGGTCCGTGAATCGGTTATGGCCCAGCTGGCCGCTCAGCTAATGCAGTCCACAACGGCTCGCATGTTCCATGACCATGTGTTGGTCAAAGAGCCGGGCAATTCAATTGTGACACCTTGGCATCAGGATGCGCCTTATTACCTCGCTGAGGCCACTCAAACGATTAGTTTTTGGGTGCCTTTGGATCCTATACCGAGAGAGCGAACCATTGAGTATGTGGCGGGTTCGCATCGCTGGAACAAGCATTACCGACCCCAACGTTTTGATGGGTCCGCGTTGTTTGAAAATGACACGGCCGAGGCTGTCCCAGATATTGAGGCCAAGCGGGCCGAGCTTGAAATATTGGGCTGGGCAGTTGAGCCAGGCGATGCCGTAGCCTTTCAGTTTGGCTGTTTGCACGGGGCTCCGGCGAATAGTTCTGATTCACGCCGGCGGGTGGTGTCCTTTCGTTGGGTCGGTGACGATGCTGTGTTTGCTGATAGGCCTGGACCAACGTCTCCGGCATTTCCCGATATCGAATTTGTCCCCGGTCAACCCTTTGATGATCCGCAATTTCCAGTGTTATGGCCCAGAGCGGACTGCGAGAGAGACATATGAACCCTAAGCAACGCTGCCAAACACTCTGCGAAGAATTAGGCCTGACACAGGGGGCCGTTATTGATCGGTGTGAGCCTCTGACCGGTGGAGTCGCATCGGACATTTACCGCCTGGAAGTGGCAGGAAAAGTCTACTGTGCGAAATTTGCGCTAGAAAAATTAAAGGTCGCAGCGGACTGGCATGCGCCGGTTCATCGTAATCAAGCTGAGTTCGCTTGGTTACAAGTGGCCGCCCAGATGGTGCCGGAGACTGCAGTAAAGCTGTTCGGACATTCTGCTTTACATCAGGGTTTTGTAATGGAATTCGTTCCGTCTGAGCAAGGCTATTTGTGGAAGCAGGCTTTATTGTCCGAGCAATCGGACGGCGCTGAATCACCCGCAGTAGCGGAAGTGATCGGACGAATACATGCGATGTCCTCTCGGCCGGATTTTGACGCGTCACCGTTTCAAAATCACAGCGATTTTTATGATCTCCGAATTGAGCCATATTTGGTTTATACCGCTTCACAACAACCGCAAGTAGATGACGCCCTGTTGTCGCTGGCGGAGAACCTCCGGTTGTCCAATAAAGCTCTAGTCCATGGGGATGTCAGTCCAAAAAACATTATATTTCGCCGACAGGGCCCCATCCTGCTGGACGCCGAATGTGCGACCATGGGGGACCCTGTTTTTGACGTGGCGTTCTGCTTGAATCATCTATTGATCAAGGCATTACACTTGCCGGCCAAACGGAATGCGCTGCTGAAGTCTGCGATGAGTTTTTGGCAGCGGTATCGACAGCATATTCAGTGGGAAGAAGTAGGGACGTTTGAAGTGCGGCTTTGCAGGCTCTTACCCGCTCTAATGCTCGCTCGTGTAGCGGGTAAAAGCCCGGTCGAATACTTAGAAAAAGACAATCAATCTGTGCTCAGCCGAGCCGCGGTCAAACTCATTGAGTCTGAGCCAAAGCGGTTGGAGCAGCTGTTGGCAGATTACCAAGCAAAAATGGAAACAAACCTATGAAAATTTCTTCGATTCACGGGCGCCGAGTCTGGGATTCCCGTGGAAATCCAACCGTTGAGGTGGATGTCGAGCTGGAGTCAGGTGCTGTGGGGCGCGCCATTGCGCCGGCGGGTGCTTCTCGAGGTAAACGAGAAGCCATCGATCTGCGCGATGGTGGCGGTCGGGTCGGTGGATTCGACGTTTCTAAAGCGGTCGGAAGCGTCAATGGCGCCATCGCCGGTGCATTGGTTGGCGAAGATGCGACGGATCAAAGCGCGATCGACAATTTGCTGATTCAATTGGATGGAACGGATAACAAAGGCAATCTGGGGGGCAATGCCACAGTCGCCACTTCAATGGCCTGCATGCAGGCAGTCGCTCAGGCGCAGTCGACGCCGCTATGGGCACACATTTCGCAAACTTATGACACCCAGCCAAGTGTGCCACTGCCTGAAATTCAGATTTTTGGTGGCGGCGCTCATGCCTTTGGACGTGTCGATATCCAGGACTTCATGGTCATGGTGCCTGGGGCTGATACTTTTGAAGAGATGATGGAGATCACGCGCGAGGTCTATTTCGCTGCAGGTGACATTTTGAAGTCAAAGGGTAAGCGATCAGGTGTTGCCGATGAAGGAGGCTGGTGGCCAAACTTTGATAGTAATGAAGAGGCGCTAGAAACCCTCGTTCGAGCAATCGAACGGGCGGGCGAAAAGCCGGGAGTGCGCGTCGGCATATCTCTTGATATCGCAGCGTCGGAGTTTTATCAAAACGGTGAGTACAAACTCGCCTTGGAAAACCGAGCATTTGGTACCGAAAAATTGATTGATTTACTCGGTAATTGGTTGAGTGACTATCCCATTTTATCCATTGAAGATCCGGTGGATGAGGATGATCGAGACGGGATGATTGAATTTACCCGGCGCTTTGGCGCTCAGGTTCAAATCATCGGGGATGATTATTTGGTGACGAATGCACGCGCAGTGCAGCAGGCCGTTGATGATCAGGCGTGCAATGCGGTTTTGGTGAAAGTAAATCAGGCGGGAACGGTCAGTGAAGCTGTTCAGGCCGCGCTGATGGCGCGTGATTCAGGCTGGGGAGCCGTAGTCTCTGCACGGTCCGGAGAAACAGAAGATGTATTTATTAGCCATCTTTCAACAGGGCTAGGAATGGGACAATTGAAAGTGGGTTCCTTTACACGCTCTGAGCGGATGGCGAAGTGGAACGAATGCTTGCGCATTTCCGAATCCCTTAAGGCTTACGCAGCAGGCCGCTCTATGCAAAATACCTGGTGGGGCTCATAACCGTATTTTTGATTGCAATTCGCGTAGTCTCACAAAATCTGGAGCATTGATTTTATTGAATTTTTCTTGGCCCGCTTCCTGCTATTGCCATGAGTAGGAGGGCCCCATGAGTCAAAGAAAATACGTTCGCATGAGCGAACAAAGTCACATGCAACTGCGTTTGTTGGCAGCCACCATCGATCGTTCGGTGCCGGAAGTTTGCGAGATGCTGGTGGATTACGCACTAGAGACACTGGAAATTGGTGACGTTGAAGATCTGTCGATGCGTGAATTACGTGATGCCGCCAATCGGTTTGAAGATTCGATGGGGCTCGCGCCTTGCGAAGCGTTACCGGATCCTAGGAAACAGGCGTAAAAAAGGCCTCGTCTGAGGCCTTTTGCAATCGCGTGGTGGCAAGCTAGGCTTTCTTTCGAGCCCGGGGGAAAAATGCCAAGCCTAGTAGCCCTAGTATTGCGAGTCCAGGTGCCGGTGCGGTTGCGATTTCCGATCCGGCGAATGCGCCTTCTGGAGTCGCGTAGATGCTGAACACTGCGTCATTAAAGTCGTTGTCACCCCAGGGGCGGCGCAAGTCTTCAAAGCCCATCAGCACAGTATTTTGGCTGTCGTCAGCAAACAGCATGGCCACATGGCGGCTGTTGTCTTGACGGCTATTAATATCAGCGGATGCACTGGCTTCAGGGTTTAAGAAGTCCAAGCCCCAATAATTGGATCCGTTGCCGTCAATGTTTTGCCCGTTAATGCTGTTGCCACCCCAAGCGTTTGCCGCGAGGCCAAAGGTGATGTTGGTCCCAGCCGCGATGGGAGCACCCTCATTCAAGTCCAATGTGGCTCCGGGTAACAATTGACCTCCTTTGCCCTGCATCGAAAAGTTGGGGAACAGCCAGTCTGCCTGGACACCATCAACACGGTTCAATTCATTCATTGAAATCGTGCCGCGTCCGTTGGTGTCAATATCACCCTTGGTCAGACCTTCAAACGCGCCGTCCTCGTACTGCACCACCATAATGGAGTTACGGTAGCCAGCACCTTCGTCCCAGCCTGTAACCCAGACTTTTGCGTCCTGGTTTAGGGATAACACAGGAGAGGTATCGTCGCTCAGAAACTCAGCATTAACCGCACGCCGTTCCGGAAGTTGTTCGGCGATTGTGTTTAAGATTGCTTCGTCGCGTTCTACGTAACGCATGGCTTCCGGTACCTCTTCAATTGCCTGGGCAACCGAAGGGACCGAAAGGGCGAGGGCCAGGCTCAGCGGCCGTAAGGTTTTCTTTTTCATGGCTGTAGTGTGGGACAGGCTTTCAAGTTGTGAAAGGTGCAGGGGTAACGCCACCGATGCGGTGCATCATTGATGCGCATGGCTAAGTAAATGCGTGCGCCAGCGTTTTAAGATGGAGCGTGATTGAGACTGAGTGACCGGTAAACCTTGCTGTTGTGCCCAGCGAGCCCAGCGCTGATCTTCGATGCCTTGAATCAGCTCAAAGAGCTGTGCACTGGGCTTGATAGGCTCACAGATCTCGATGGGATCTCCAATCCAAGAAATATCAGTTTCACGCCCGTCGGTCGGATTGCCCGGCCAAGCCGTGGGTAACCGGGCATGCCAGAAGACTGCACCGTTTAACGATTCGTTATGCAGTGCAATCCCCGCACCCCAGCGCGGATTTTCGATGTTGTACAGCCACAGCTCATGACCCTGATCGGCGAGTGAATGCAGCCGCTTGGGATTCAGACCAAACCCGTCATTCAAATAACTTCGATCCAGTTGGGCAATCCAGGGAAGATCCCTCGGGTTGTTTAGAAATCCAGCTAAGCGGATGCCATCAAAGCGCTCTCGAGTGCGCATCAAGTCATCGGTGGTATTGCGCGTGTTGCTGGGCTCATCTAACAGTGAAATTGGGGATGGACTTAAGGCCCGAAGGATGCCATCGGGGTTATCTGGCAGCCGGCGCCATTCAGCGTAGCTCACAACATCAGGGTCCTGCATGCTAGAGAAAATCTCTGCGGTGTCGGCCTCCAGTGGTAACGGCCAGGACGGAGCTAGGATTTTCAAGCCCCAGTCGTTGAGCTGAGCTTGATCGCACAGGAACTGTTCAAAAAATGGGTTGGGGTCGCTTGGGTACTGCTGACTGATCCAAAAGGGCGCCTCCCAAAATAAGCCAACGGGCTTAGGCAGGGGACGGGTGAGGTCGTGGATGTGAACCTCGACCGCGTTTTGATCGACTTGGAGGCTAAATTGTCCCGGTGTGCGCCCTCGAATCGCGAGAACGCCACCATACGGGCCTGCATTAACATCTGGATGCAACCTATCTTCGGTATGCATTAACAGGTTTCCAGACAATTGGTGGCGGCGTAGTTGCCGCTGACGGCTATAAATCCGGATGTCTAGGGTCGATGACGAACGAACCTCGCTCCCAGGAGGCAGTTCAAAAAAACGCCATTCCCCCAGAGCGGCCTGTTCAGTGCTAGACAACGGGCCGAACTCGCTACGTAGCGTTTTGGGTGTGATGGGCCAAGCTCGGCTTAATCGATCATGGCGCTGTTGAATCAATCGTTCCAGCGATGCCTGTGACTCTGCTACGACCAGCCCTGCAATAAACTGTCCGGCCGCATGATCCGAGTCAATCGCAAGTTTGGGTTGGGCACCTATTTCGATCTGTGCAATTAACGTTGGCCTGGCCAACGAGTCCATCAGTTCTGCGTAATCTGGCGCAAAGCTGGCATAGTGCTGGCGCCATTCCGCCTCGCTGGTCGCTTCGTTTAGCAAGACTTGGCCATCCAGCCTCACCGTGCGCCGTAAATAGTAGGGGACCCATTCCCAAGCACCTGGATCGTCTAGCCACAGTGCAATCCAATAGCGGCCAGATTCCAGTGGAAGGATCTGAGTTGACACTCGAGCGCCATCTCGAGTCAAGGGATCAGGGTTTGTCTGGGCGCGGCCGCGGTCAAAGGTAATCAGTGGGTCCGTAGAAGGCACCGTAAACCCTAATTCGACATTGTCGGGTTCACCGAAATCTAACGCCAGGACCGCATCCAACTCCGGTATTTCGATAATCTGCTTTGACTGGATTTCGATTTGGGAGGAGGGTGAAAAGACCAATGTCTGCTGATAAGGCGTCTTTAAAATCCGACCGTTAACCGCGCGTAAGTTGCTTAGGCTTTGTTGAATGTCGAAAGGCCCGGGCAATACCCAATGCTCCCCGTTGAATCGGTCGGCATAGGGCGGGCTGTTACGGTCGTCGACTCGAACGACCAGAATTTGCGGATCATCCGAGTGATTGATGCCCGTAACTTGCAGTGTGTTGGCAGTCGCGAAATGGGGCAACCAAAAGCACAGCAACAACCCGCTTAGTCGGTATCCCATTCTTTCTTTTTGCGATACAGAGTCGATGGGCTGACGCCCAGAAGATCGGCAGCTTTGCTCATGTTGCCTTCGCAGGATTCAATCGCTTCTTCGATCCAATGCCGCTCAGCCTGCTCAAGCGTCATACGGCCGGCATTCTGAATGGGTGTTTTGGCAGGCGGTGCTGTAAAGCTGCGCGAGAGGCCGGGCATAATCAGATCGGTCTCGTCGATCAGCGCTTTGTCACTGATAACACGAGTGGCTTGGAGCACGTTAATCAATTCGCGCACGTTACCGGGCCAGTGGTGACTTTTAAGGCGTTGTTGCGCTGCCTTGGTAAATCCCTCAAAGGCTTGGCTCTCGGCTTCTGAAATTTGTCGCATGGTTTGAGTCGCGATGTTCACGATGTCGTATCCACGTTCTCTAAGCGGCGGCAGTGGGATTTGGATTACGTTCAACCGGTAGTATAGATCCTCGCGAAGAAGGCCATTCTCAACGGACTGCAAGGGGTCACGATTGGTGGCGCTGATGATGCGTACATCAACCGTTTCTTCGCGGTTGCTACCAACGGATTTGAAGGTGCGCGTTTGCAGGAAACGCAAAAGCTTTACCTGCAGCCCGATGTTCATTTCACCGATTTCATCTAGGAATAACGTGCCGCCGGCGGCTTCTTGTGCCGCGCCTTTTCGATCAGCAATGGCGCCGGTAAAACTGCCTTTTTTGTGACCAAACAATTCGCTTTCGAGAAGGTCTTTGGGAATCGCGCCACAGTTAATGGCAATAAAGGGTTTGCGACGCCGAGAGCTCAGTTGATGAAGCCCCTGAGCAAAGACCTCTTTGCCGGTGCCACTTTCGCCCGTAATCATCACATTTACATTGGCCTCGGCTGAGGCCTTGAGCCAGCGCAGGGGCTCCTGCATGACAGGTGACTCGGCGATTAGACCGACTTCTTCCAAAGCGTCCTTGGGTTTCTCATCGGTGGCACGACGGCGTTGAAATTTCTGTCGTGCGGCCGCCTTAACGGTCGATTGTAAAACTGACGCGCTGGCGGGTTTTTCAATAAAATCAAAGGCGCCCAGTTGCATGCACTCGACGGCGGTGCGCAAATTGTTATTGGCGGTGATCACAATGACGGGAAGATTGGGTTGTTCGTACTTGATGGTCTGAAGTACTTCGACACCTGATACGTCGGGTAACCCCAAATCCAGCAGTACGGCATCAAAGCGATTTTGACGTAGCTTCTCGAGCGCTTCTGCGCCGTCGCCCGCCATGATGCAGTCATAGCCAATGCGCCCCAGATACTCGTTGCAAATTGCCCGGTGCGTTTGGTTGTCATCTACCAGCAGGACTTTGGCTATATCAAGCACACTTGGCCTCTAACATGATAAGGGTGGCGTCATCTTTATCCTGATCTTGGTGCGCGTTGGCGATGATGGATTTGAGTTCGTTCAAAGAGGTGCTTTGACCGGATTTCATCAAGTCCATCAGCGCGCTGCCAGGCTCGCCATGCGGGGCCTCTGTCGGATCCTCGGTCACCCCATCAGTGAACAGCGCCATTCGCATGCCTGCGCCCCAGCGCTCCTTTGGCGCGGTGTTTAATTCAATGTGGCCTAACCCCAACATGCCGTTCTGCTCGCCAACTTCGGTCGGCTGCCCGTCGGGGGTGAGTAGGACAGGAAGCGGATGGCCAAAGCTGGTCACCTGCATCCAGCCTTCGTTTGACTGATAGACCAGACACAGCGTCAACATGGCTTCGTCGAGTAGGGGGTCGTTGGCCGCCGCGTCAATCAGCATGTTGGCCAATGGCTCTAGGGTCTGATTTTGCTGTTGAGCAATCAGAGCACCACGCAAAAAACCAACCCATAGATGGGCATACCACTGGGAGCTGGGATCGTGTCCCATGCAGTCGCCGAGGATAAAGAAGCGGCCTTTTTCATTCTCACGAGTAAGAAAGAAGTCGCCGCCGCCCTGGCCGGTCGTCTTATGATGGGCCTCTAACTGTAATGGCGCATCAGCCGGTAGGGTGTCGATAAGAGTACGCTGAGCACTGGTTTTCAGAAACTGTTCGTGTAGACGACGAGTGATTAAAGACTGGGTTTTTATCGCTTCATGGCAAATGTCGACGATGACGTGGCGGAGGAAAGGCTTCTGGACGAATCGGTCAACCGCCAGGGTGTTGCTGGCGCCTTTTTTATCCAGATCCTTGTCACCGGAAATGAATACAAAGGGCATCAGATCCGTTGAACGACTGAGCAGCAGCGTTCGCCGTAATTCAAACCCATTTGAGCCGGGCAAATCGAAATCACATACAACCAAGTCAATGGCTTGTTGGTTCAGAATTTTCATTGCCGCTTCGGCACTGCCGGCCGTGACCACATTGAAATCTGTGCTTAAGTAATCTTGTGTCAGGGCGAGTACGATCGGATCATCGTCGACCACCAATACCCGTTGTCCATCATAGCCCTGGGTGTGCGCCCATGAAAATTGCGTACGCCCGCTATCTTGAATGACCTGATCGGTCATTTGAGAGATTAACCAGCGACCGCGGCCAGATTCAGATTCTAGATCTGGAAGCTCGTCACAGGTGGCTGGAAAGCTGGCGCCGTCTGACAGAACCAATTCGACCGTATCCGCTGTCTGTTGCAGTAAGACGGGAACGACAGTCTGCTCGCTGTGCTCGACCAAGTTAGTCGCCCACTCGGCAAACACTAGCTGGATCTGTTCGACCAGCGTATTTGGCCAGCGTAGGTGACGGCCTAATAAGCCGAGTTGACCCCTTAACAGACTGACCTCTTCGTGAGTCAGCTCCAGCTCCGTGCGGATCAAGATGCGCTGGCGGCTCATGGATTAGGCAGCCAAGTTTTTGAGTTCGACCTGCAAGGCCCGGGTCGTTTCAGTCAGCGTTTGAATGTCGCTGTCCGAAATACTTTGCCCGTCCCTGAGATCCAACTCCAAGGATTCTGCGAATTCGGCTTGCTCCATGGCGCCAAAGGTGCGGAAGTGAGTTTTTAAATTATGGCAGGCTCGAACTTCCAGTTCGTTATCCTGGCTGCCGAGCGCGTCTAAGTGACGCGAACTTTCGGCCGTAAACAGTTCTACAATTTGCTCAAAGATCTCGTCGCCAAGATCGTTTTTCAGGGTCTGAATGTGCATAGCTAACTCTTTCATGTAATTGAGTTTCGTTGTTTATTTCGAAGATTTAAACGGTCCTAGTACCCTGCCCGGTACAAGTTCGTGGTACTGCCCGTTTACACGTCGATATTTAATAGAGGCATCCCCATGATGGATTGCTTCCAGCGCTCAACCCATTCGAAGGGTAAAAAGCGCCCGACTCGATCCAGTTGGCGGCACAGCTCTAAGTTCAAGGGAGGTGAGACACGGTCGTTTGCAATCACGCCGATTAAATTACCGCCAGCAGTTTTGATTTGTTGCACCGCTTGCTCGAGTTGATGGCTTTGGCATCGGCCTGTTTCGATCACCAGTACCACTGCATCATAGGTCGAAATTTGATTCATTAGGCTAGCCGCTTGGCGGGAATGGTCAGCCAAATAAAGCGGCAAGCAGGCCATTTCCAGTCCGCTGTGAGGCACCAGGGCTTTGCTGTCAGACTGCTGGTCAAATAGATGTTCGGCGAAGCTCCAGGCGATTTCGGCTTGATCAAATTCCAAGGAAACAATCATCAAGCGCTTGACGCCGTTTTGATGCAGCCGATAAGCCAGCGCGTTATTTAGACGGGGCGTGAAAATCATTAGAGAATTCCCAAAAGCTTGATGATGCTCGAGAGCTGGAACACGTCGTTGATCAGTTGGCGGCCGCGGGCCAAATTTGAATCCTGCGCGTCTGGGATATAGACCGTGTCGCCTTCACGTAGAACCGGCAGCTTGTCGAAATCCGCGGTTTTGGCGAAGTCCTTTAGATTAAAGGTGGTGGATTGGTGTGCACAGCAACTGAAATTGACGACCGTAATGCGTTCAACCAAAGCACCGCGGTTTGTGCCGCCGGCTTCGGCCAGTAAATCCAGGATGGTCATGTTGTCGCTGAACTGATAGCGACCAGGTCGGTTGACCGCGCCTAACACACGGACGGTTTTTTCCTTGGGTTGGCTAAGCCAATCGGGATTCAAAAAGGGAACAAATGACGTATCGCCGGCTTTGATGTGCGGCAGAATGGATT
>JAAXJV010000060.1 GCA_012269655.1 Pseudomonadales bacterium | reverse complement strand
GTTCACAATCCAGAGTGTGCAGGATTGAAAAGCATTCAGCGAACCCTATGCAGATTTGAAAGATGGAGAGTCCATGTCAGTTCGATCGATTTGCATCCTGCTGCTCACCCTACTGCTTAGCGGGTGTGGAACGCAGTTCGCTTACAACAACTTAACCTTAATCACGCCCTGGTATGTTGATGACTACATTGACTTGGACCGTCAGCAGAAAGCTATTTTCAAAGGCCATTTAAAAACATTGCACGAGTGGCATCGAAGAAGCGAACTTCCGATCTATCGCGAAATACTGCTGGAGATACAAACCGAACTCGCAGCCGATGATTTAAACACCCAAGCCATCAGCCAACAGTTCCTAAAACTGAGGACTCGTTGGGAAGCCATCATCCTAAAGTCCACACCCGCCATCATCGAGATCAGTCAAAGCCTCACGGACGAGCAGCGCGCATCATTTTTTCAAGCGCTTGAAGAGCGCAACGAAAAACGACTGGCTGAAATGGATTCCGCTGAGGAACACTCACAAGAAAGCGTTGAGCGGATAGAAAAATGGATGGGAGCGTTAAGCCCGGACCAGATTGATCAAGTTCAAACCTATGCGAAAGCATATCCAGATTTGACCGAACCCACCGTGGCCGCGCATCGCGCATTCCAAACCGAGCTGTCGCAACTCATGAGCCAAGCCATCATGGCGGATTATCCCGCCCGTCTTGGCATTTTATTGTCGGAGCGCTGGATTCGCCCGAGGGACGAAAACTCACTCAGATGCGAGAGCAACAACTGCAAGCACGGTTGGAACTGTTTAGCGAGCTTTGGGCTAGTGCAAGCGAACAGCAAAAGCGACGCGTTCGGAAGAAACTACAGAGTTATATTCGGGATGTTGAAAAGCTAGTGGCTCAATCTGAAACCCAAAAGTCCGCCTAGATCGTTTCAGGCGGGTATCAGATTGAGTTTTTCTGACACTGCCGGCCGAGTGAAATGCTGGGACACAGCACGGAACATTTCTACTGTATCGGTATTCGGGTTTGCCCGTTTTAACAATTGTTCAATGCAAACCCGGTCAGGACGATCAACGAAATAACATTGATGCTCTGAATCAATCGGGCCGCTGATGCTGAGCAACCATTGACGTTGGGCTTTCGTGTTGGCGGGAAAATCCAACACAACGCTGACACCTTGTCCCAGCAGCTGCTGGGCCAGTTCAGAAATCAGCGGTTTAATTTGCTGTGAGTAGCGCTGATAGTCTTCGAGCGAGTGGATTTGCTCGGGAAAGAGTTTTGATAGCCAGTCGTCTTCACTGATCAAAACCGTGCTCGGCTGCCCCGAAATCTCTCTGGCCAGGGTGCTCTTACCTGCGCCCATTTTGCCGCAGAAGAATATTAATCGTCCGTTTTTCACGGCTCTGCCTTAAAAATTCTCATCCATCCGATATTAGAGCCCTCGGCAGCCGCCTTTCAACTTCTACTCCAGCGACTTGATATCGAACGATTTAACAAAACTGCCCGACATGAGTGACTCGACTTACATCAATTTGAACCCATTGAGCATGCTCAACTATGATCAAAAAAGTGCCTTTGGAGTTACAACAACGAACGGCCCAACTCATTTCACCCAAATACCGGCCCCAGCGATTCGCAGTGAAAATTCGCTATCGTACGCCGTAGGCGACGACGCGAATTTGACCGGTCAATCGCTTATTCCCACTCAATCGTGGCGGGCGGCTTTGAACTCACGTCGTACACCACACGACTCACGTCCTCGATGGAGTTGATGATTTTGGTCGAGACACGCTCGATGAAATCGTAGGGCAAATGCGCCCAGCGCGCAGTCATAAAGTCCACGGTCTCTACAGCACGCAGTGCAATCACCGGTGCATACCGACGACCGTCACCTACAACACCAACCGATTTAACGGGGAGGAATACCGCAAAGGCCTGAGAGGTCTTGTGATACAGCCCTTCTTCATACAACGCCTGAATGAAGATATCGTCAGCCCGGCGCAGAATGTCGGCGTATTCTTTTTTGACCTCGCCCAATATGCGAACACCCAAACCCGGTCCGGGGAAAGGGTGACGCCAGACCATATTGTGCGGCAGACCTAGGGTCTCACCAATCACACGCACCTCGTCCTTAAATAGCTCGCGCAGCGGTTCAACCAGCTCAAAATCTAAGTCATCCGGTAATCCACCCACGTTGTGGTGAGATTTGATGACATGCGCTTTACCTGTGCGCGAACCGGCCGACTCAATCACATCTGGGTAGATGGTGCCCTGAGCCAAGAAGCGAGTGTTATTGGCCAATTTGCGAGCTTCATCCGCAAATACGTCAATAAAGACGCTGCCGATCGCTTTGCGCTTGTCTTCCGGATCGTTCAATCCCTCAAGCGCGCCCAAGAAGCGTTGTTCTGCATCCACTCGGATGACCTTAACGCCCAGGTTTTCGGCGAAAATCTGCATAACTTGATCGCCCTCGTTTAGGCGCAGCAAGCCATTGTCGACGAACACACAGGTCAGTTGATCGCCAATGGCCCGGTGCAACAGCGCCGCCACAACCGAAGAATCAACGCCACCGGACAGGCCTAGCATGACGTGATCGGAACCGACCTGTGCTCGAATACGCTCAACCGCATCATCAATGATGTTGTCAGGCTTCCAACTGGCATCGCAGCCCGCTACACCCAACACGAATCGACTGAGGATTTCCTTACCGGCTTGGGTGTGCGTAACCTCGGGGTGGAATTGGATACCGTAGTAACCTCGGCTCTCGTCGCCCATAGCCGCGATCGGCGCCCCGTCTGAGGTGCCTTGCACTTCAAATCCGGGAGGGACTTGGGTGACGCGGTCACCGTGACTCATCCACACCACGGTGCTGTCGCCCAGGTCATCCAGCAACTGACCGCCTTGAGGCGTTAAGTCTGCATGACCAAATTCGCGATGATCACTGGTCTCCACCTTGCCGCCGAGTTGCTCAGCCATGGTTTGCATGCCATAGCAAATACCCAACACCGGTACGCCAGAGCTCCAAACGCAGTCGTGGGCGCGCCACGTATTTTCCTCAGTCGCAGACTCAGGCCCACCGGACAGAATGATGGCTCGGGCGCCGAAGTCGATGATCTCTTGCTCGGTTACATCGCAAGGATAAATCTCGCAATACACACCGATTTCACGAACCCGCCGAGCAATCAGCTGGGTGTACTGGCTGCCAAAATCTAAGATCAATACGCGATGCGCGTGGATGTCCAATGACATAGTGCTAATCCTTAGCGAGTGGGGTAGTTCGGGGCTTCACGAGTGATCGTCACATCATGAACGTGGCTTTCGGCAACACCGGCATTAGAAATACGAACAAATTTGGGCGTTGATGACATGTCGGCGATCGTTGGACAGCCGGTATAACCCATGGAACTGCGCAGGCCACCCATTAATTGATGGACGATGTCGGCCAGCGGACCTTTGCAAGGCACTCGGCCCTCGATACCCTCGGGTACCAGTTTTTCGTTACCCGCACTGGAGTCTTGGAAATAACGGTCAGCACTGCCCTGGGCCATAGCACCCAACGATCCCATGCCGCGGTAGGCCTTGTACGCGCGACCCTGATAAAGCTCAACTTCACCCGGTGCCTCATCGGTGCCCGCCAACAAGGATCCCACCATCACAGCCGAAGCACCGGCCGCGATTGCTTTGGCGACGTCACCGGAATAACGCAGTCCGCCGTCGG
>JAAXJV010000083.1 GCA_012269655.1 Pseudomonadales bacterium | reverse complement strand
GTATGCATATGCTATTTGGGCGCATTTTTTTGCTGCTAAACGGGCTGGTTGCCCTCGGTTTAGGCGGTTGGGCGGTATTGCAAACAGACTTTTCAACCTACGGAATCACAGCCGATGGCCCAGGACTGATCGAGGTTCGTACGGCGTTAGGGGGAGCGTGGCTGACCTTCGGTGTGTTGTGGTTTGCGGGTGCTATGGGCCGGCGTGTGCGGACCGCAATGGCGCAGTTGGCGGGTTTCTATGCCATCACAGCAGTCTGCCGCTTCCTTGCAATGCAGGCGGGTGGTGGAACGCAAATCTCATTGATGTTTCTGGTCTTCGAAATCGCGGTGTTTTCGATTGCGAGCTGGATGTATTTTGTCACATTGGCACCGGCAGACCGTCGAATTTTTGGTTCTAAACGCGGCTAGGGCTTTTCCAAAGTTGCCAATATATGGCTGGCGGTATGATAGCCGGATTGCCACGCTCCCTCCACGCGTCCGCCGTTTAAATAGTCCCCACACACCCAGATGTTGTGGGCAAATTGCACACTACTGGTTGCCATGGCTTCATCATTGGGCCAGGGGCGCGCATAGCGCCAGCGATGGATGGCGCTTTGGCCGATCTCGAAAGCATTGGGCAGGATTTCACGAAGTGCTTTTTGCATTTCTTGCATAGCCCACTCCGGTGTTTCCTCTAAACACGCTTGCGACCATTCTCGGGTCGCCTGCATCACCCAGCGTTGTTTGGATTGTCTGCCGGGTTTTGAGCTGTCGTTAGCGACCCAGCCGATTGGAGAGTCCTTTACGAAAGCAGCATCGAAGGGTTGCTCAACGTCGATATCGACCCAAGCCGACCAGCAGGGTGCTTGAGCGGGGAGCTCAATGTCGACAAGTTCTGCGGTTTGATCGGCGGGGCAGGCCAATACCAGTTGTTCGAAGCTTACTTTTTCGCCGGTCTCTAGGGTTAAATTTTTAGCAACCTCAACCACGCGGCTTTGTGGGCGTATGTTTAATCCTTGGGCTGCTGCATGTCCGATGGCACCCATTTTCGGACTGCCCACGTACCGCGTGTGGCGATCAGGAGAATCCGAATACGTGTTGGGTGCAGCCAGTGCCATTCGAGGTGCCCACTCTTTTACCTTCCCCTCAGAGATCCATTGATCGACCTGAGCCCGGAATTCGGGGGTGCGCACCGTAAAAAACTGAGCGCCTAGATCAACAGAATGGTCCTCAGTCCGCTTGGAGCTGACCCGACCTCCTGGGCCTTTGGCCTTATCCAGGATCACGACTGACAAGCCTCGCTGGGTAAGCTGTTTAGCGCAAGCCAGACCGGCTAAACCGGCCCCAATGATGACCACTTGCGAATGAAGCTGAGTGCCGGACATTCCACTTGCCTTATACTACGAAGAGGGTAAATTAAGCCTAAATTAAAAATAACAAGGGAGGATGCTCAATGAGCGAACAAAATGAGAGCCACGTGGTGGAATCGTTAAGTATTACAGGGATTTTGGCGGCCGCAGTAGCGGGAGCCTTATTTTGGGTATCTACACAATAAGTTGAACCAGCCCTAACAACAGAATCACGAACAAAGCAGATCCGATTGCTCCGCTGATTAACCACAGCGATAATGGGATCTGCTGGGCATCCAGCTTGTGCTCTGTTTGCCCTCTCACTCCGAACGCAGCGGCGCATACGGCGCGAAACGCTTGCCACAGTTTTTTCATGCAAAAAAATCCTTGATATCGATTCTTAAAACACCATTATTGGCCGCATATGGATTGGGAAGCAAAACATGATTGAAATTACCGCAAGCGCTCAGGAATATCTGCGTGGGCTTTTGGCTAAGCAAGAGCACGAAGGCACGGGCGTCCGGATTTTTGTATCCCGCCCAGGCACGCCTTATGCGGAAACATGTTTGGCTTATTGCAGGCCAGGAGAGCAAAAGCCCGATGACAAAGAGTTCCCATACGAAGGCTTTAGTGCATGGATCGAAGCGGCAAGCATTCCGTTTTTGGAAGAGGCTCGAATTGACTACCAGGCCGACCGTTTAGGCGGGCAGCTTTCAATCAAGGCGCCCAATGCCAAGATGCCAAAGGTCGATCCCGATTCACCCTTGGCCGAGCGAATTACCTACGTGCTGCAATCCGAGGTTAATCCCGGGCTGGCCGCTCACGGTGGGGAAGTGACCTTGATCGAGCTGACCGACGAGCCCGTTGCGGTGTTGCAGTTTGGCGGAGGCTGTCAGGGCTGTAGTGCCGTGGACATGACTTTGAAGGATGGCGTCGAGCGCACATTGCTCGAGCAAATCCCTGAGCTCAAAGGCGTCCGGGACATCACGGATCACAGCGATACATCCAACGCGTACTACCGTTAATGACTCGCGAACAAGAGATCATTCAGGCGATTGAGGCCTTTTTACCCTGCGCGACACCGGTCGAATGGCTCGAAGTTGCAGCCGATCCTGCGCATCGAGCTCTGCTGATGATTGATCATGCGAATTGCGAGAAAAAGGCGGCCGCCACTGCCATGAGTTTGATTTGGCGGCACACAGGGCAGCAAGACCTGTTGCAAAAGATGTCTCAGTTGGCTCGAGAGGAGTTGCTGCACTTCGAGCAGGTGGTTGGCTTTATGCAACGCCGAGGAGTCGAATATACAGAGCTCACAGCAAGCCGTTATGCCGCAGGTTTGCGTGCTGAGTGCCGTCAGAATGAACCCGCTCGTCTGGTTGATACCTTGATCGTCGGAGCTATTGTTGAGGCACGTTCCTGCGAGCGATTCCATGCCTTGGCCCCCTACATCGAAGCAGATGACCCGGAGCTTGCAAAATACTATCGCTCATTACTGCGCGCCGAAGGCCGACATTTTGAGGACTACTTGGCCCTGGCCGTTGATCGAGCAGGGCAGGTCGAAGTGGATGCTCGACTTTCGGTTTTTCTGAATTTAGAACAATCGCTTATCCAGCAGAGTGATAGTGAATTCCGGTTTCATTCGGGGCCGATGTTTGAATCGGCGGTCGCCTAGATTTTAATCTCAGCGCGCCAACCCTGGTGCCACTTTTTCAAGCCAGTGAAGCCGTGAGTCTCAACAAAGACCCAAGCGTCTGGTCGCCAATCGCCCATTACGATTCGATTCCCGTTACGCCGTCTATGCACCGCAGGGCGGTGTGTGTGCCCGTGCACGATATCGCCATCGGGCACTGAGTCCGGTGTCACATCTGCGATTTGGCTTTGAGTGTGTTTGCCGTTTTCACGGGACGTATCGCGAGCTTGGTCGGCAAAGGCCTGTCGTTGTTCCAGAGTAAGGCTAAGGAAATGCGCGGCAAACTCGGGCGATCTGGATTTCTCTCGCCAGGCCATGTAGTCCAAGTCTTGGGTGCAGAATTCGTCCCCATGGGACCAGTGCAGATCGCGATGGGTAAAGGATGAGTGTTGGATCATTCCCGCCGCTTGTAGCCACGCGTCGCCCATTAAAAAGTCGCGATTTCCGGGTAAAAAAACCGAAGTGTTGGCGCCAACCGCTTTGAATCGTTCTGCGATCTGCCATTGGAAGTCGCTGGCTGCATCGTCACCCAACCAGACCTCGAATAGGTCGCCGGCAACGATCAGCGTATCAAGCGTTTTTATGCTGTCCAGCAGAGAGAAAAGATTCTCGCTGATGGGGCATTGGGCCTGTCCGAGGTGTAAATCGGACAGGCCTAATGTGATTAGCCGATCCATTCAGCCTTTTCGATGATGACGTCTTCCACGGGAACATC
>JAAXJV010000284.1:3153-3772 GCA_012269655.1 Pseudomonadales bacterium | reverse complement strand
CGGCCTATTTCCTAATATTTTCTTGGCGTCTGCAGGGGACGTAGAGAGATCCAAATCGGATAAATCGCCAGTCATTGAACTGACCTACAACTGGGACCCGGAGGATTACCCCAAACCTGGCCGAGCGTTTGGACACTTGGCGTACCGTGTCGAAGATATCTACGTCACCTGTCAGCACCTGATGAATAACGGCGTGACTATTTTACGACCGCCTCGAGACGGCTACATGGCGTTCATCCGCTCGCCTGACGGCATCAGCATCGAGCTGCTTCAGGCTGGCGATGCACTGGCACCTAAAGAGCCCTGGGCCAGCATGGAAAACACCGGTGACTGGTAAGGCGACCGCCATTGGATCGATCTCGATTGGTTTGTGGGGCGCACTCGCCCTCTTCACCACACAGACCGGAGGCCAGATCCCGCCCTTCCAACTGATGGCGCTGACGTTTTTGATCGCCTGGGGCTTGATGCAACTGAACTGGTGGCGCCAAGGCAAAAGCGGCCTTAGCTTCATACGCCAGCCGCCCAAGGCTTGGCTGCTGAGCGTTGGCGGGCTATTTCTGTACCATTTTTGCTATTTCGCTGCGATGGAACGGGCCCCGGCTGCCGACGTCAGCTTGAT
>JAAXJV010000284.1:0-3143 GCA_012269655.1 Pseudomonadales bacterium | reverse complement strand
CGCTTACTTGTGGCCCCTGCTGATCGTGATTTTCAGCTCCTTTCTACCCGGAGGGAAATTGCTGCCGCGTCATTTAGGCGGTGCGATGCTTGCTTTAATCGGCTGTTATTTCTTGATTACTGGCGGAGATAATTCCAGCGCAGGCTACCAAAGCGGCTATGTTGACGGGTATCTGCTGGCTGGATTGTGTGCACTTATCTGGTCGGGATACTCCGTCCTGAATCGTCGCTATGCCAAGGTTCCGACCGATGCGGTGGGTTGGTTTTGTTTGGCCGTATCCGGACTGGCATGGATCGCCCATCTGAGCTTGGAAACGTCTGTTTGGCCGTCAGAATTCGGTGTTTGGGTTGGTGTGATTGGCTTAGGCCTAGGGCCCGTGGGCATCGCCTTTTTTACCTGGGACTATGGCGTTAAGCACGGGAACCTGCCCTTGCTCGGCGTGCTGTCCTACCTCACCCCCATGATTTCGGTCATTTTGTTGGTCGTTTTCGGATTTACCCAGCCCACAGGTTCCCTCGCGCTGGCCTGTGGATTGATTGTAATAGCCAGCTTATTTGCGGCCAAAGGCTGGCCTCGCCGTGCTGCCTGAATTCAATGGCTCCGGTGCTTTGTTTTCGTCCTGTCGCCGGTACCGTTACTTGTTATGGCGGCGGTGGGACGAGCGAGAACCGCTGGTGTTCATTTGTTTAAATCCCTCGACCGCTGACGAACAGCACAACGACCCCACCAACCGTCGAACCATTGGCTTTGCGCGAGATTTAGGATTTGGTGGGATGATTATGGCGAATCTATTCGCCTACCGGGCTACTCAACCAACGGATTTGTTTAAGGCACAGGATCCGGTTGGACCTGACAACGATCATTGGCTGGCGGCATTGGCCAATCAAGGACTAACTATGATTGCGGGATGGGGCAATCACGGTCACCGGCCCGAGCGATTGGCCCAACTAAAAGGCCTGCAATTGCAGGCCCTTAAAGTGAACGGTTCAGGCGCGCCAGCCCATCCCCTGTATCTTAAAAAAGGTTTAAGGCCGAGCCCCTACACCATCGCCCAGGGCAACGACTCGCCCATTCGATAGGGGCGAATGACCTCTGCACCCTCGATATCACCGGACATCTTCCAGCTTCGTTTTTCAAGGGTCACCCGCTCTTCGTTGGCCGGCATGCCGTAAAAGGCTGGGCCATTGAGTGAAGCAAAGGCTTCGAAGTGCTCCAGCGCATTTTCTTCGTCAAAGACCTGAACATAACTTTCCAAGGCACATGGCGCAGTAAACACACCGGCACAACCACAGGCACTGTGCTTAGCACCAATCGGGTGCGGTGCCGTATCTGTCCCTAAAAAGAACCGTTGGTCGCCACTGGTGGCCGCTTTACGAAGCGCCTGTTGATGCGTCGCGCGCTTCACAATCGGCAAGCAGTAATAGTGCGGACGAATTCCGCCGACCAGCATGTGGTTTCGGTTGATCTGTAAATGGTGGGCAGTGATGGTCGCCGCAATATGACTGGGACGATCCATGATGAAGTCGACGCTATCCGACGTCGTGATGTGCTCTAACACCACCTTAAGTTCAGGGTAATCCGCCAACATCGGTCCCAGCGTTCGCTCAAGGAATACCGCCTCACGGTCAAAAATATCGATCGACGGATCGACCACTTCGCCGTGAATCAACAACGGCATGCCGATGCGCTGCATGACCTCCAAACAACCACGAATTTTGTCGACGCTACTGACGCCTGCGGCACTGTTGGTGGTGGCATTGGCCGGATAGAGCTTGACCGCTGTCAGTACGCCTGACTCGAACCCTGCCTGCAATTCGGCCGGATCCGTGGTGTCCGTCAAATACGCCGTCATCAAAGGCGTAAAATCCATGCCCTCGGGCAATGCGGCCAGAATTCGATCCCGATAGGCCTGAGCCATAGCCGCATTAACCACCGGCGGTTTCAAATTGGGCATGATGATGGCGCGAGCAAACTGACGAGCGGTATAGGGTAGAACCTGCGCCAGCATCTCATCGTCACGCAGATGCACATGCCAATCGTCAGGGCGGCGGATGGTAATACTCGTCATGAGGACTCCTAAAGGGTAACTAATAAACTGGCGACCAAAGCAGTGATCAAGGCATTCAACACCATGGCAGTGGCGGCGAACACGCCGGCGACTGGACTGACCTGGAAGGCGCGAGCCGTACCAATACCGTGAGCGGCAACACCGACTGACATGCCTCGAGCGCGCCAGTCTCGAATACGCAGCACATCCAGCAGCGGCGTCACCAATATCGCACCGATGATGCCCGTTATGATAACCAATCCTGCGGTCAAAGTGGGCAAACCGCCAATCTTCTCGGCCACACCCATGGCTACCGGACTGGTCACTGACTTAGGCGCTACTGACAGCCAAACTTCGTCCGGAGCGCCCAGGGAGTATGCGATCGCAACGGCGCTCCCCACGCTGACCACCGACCCCACCAAAAGAGCGGCCAACATCGGCAGAATCAACCGTCGAATCCGGGCAAAGTTTTGGTACAAAGGCCAGGCCAGTGCGATCGTTGCCGGACCCAGCAAGAAATGCACAAACTGAGCACCTTCAAAATACTCGGCATAGGGCGTGCCGGTCAGGACCAGCAGGCCCGCCAATAGCAAGGCGGCAATCGCCACGGGATTTACAACCGCACGGCTACCTGAGCGGACAAAGGCGTAGTGCCCAATCATGTAGGCAATTAAGGTCACGGTCAGCCAGAGCAAGGGTTGTTCGGCCAAATAGACCCATAACTGCGCCCTATCCATCGGTCTTGACCTCTTCACCCTCGGGTGGTTGACCAGATAGCTTCGCTAACTTAGCAAAGGTCCAGGCGCCGGCGGCGATGGATAAGGGCGTCGAAATCAGCAGCGCCAAAAATACTGGCATCCAATGAGCGGCCAATAAATCAACGTAGGTCAATAGCCCGACCGCTGCGGGCACAAATAGCAGCGACAAATGTTTTAGCAGGCCTTCGCACAGCGGGCCCAATTCAGCAGGCATGGGCGCCTTGAAGTGGATCCACAAGAACATCAGAACCAGCCCAACCACCGGTTCGGGAATTGCAAGATTCAAGGCCGTCACCAACACCAAGCCCAGTAGTTGGAAACTCAGCAAAAAGGTCAGG
>JAAXJV010000276.1 GCA_012269655.1 Pseudomonadales bacterium | reverse complement strand
AACTGGGTGAGTCCAACAACCGTCCCTGCCCGGTAGCCAGGCGAATGCCGCCACTGGCCGCTTTAAACCGGGGGGCCCAGGGGTAACCCGGCCAGCTTAAATCCAGCTCTATTTGTCCCGAACGGGTCTCTAACGGTTGGCCCAAGCCGAAACCGTCCATCAACCCACCCAAATCTTCAAATTTGATACCTGCCTGCAGGCTGGACTTGGCCACTTCGTTGGACCATAACGCGACTGCATCAATCTGGGCCCCGCCCACGGAAAGCGTTAAGGGCTCAAGTTTTAAGCCCGCCGGACTATCAAATACCCGGGCATTTAGACTATCGATACGTTGGTCGTCAATCTGGATATTGACCGCCGAGACCACCATCGGGGGCAACCCCACTGGGGCCGGCTGAAAACTGTCTGGATCCGGCTCAAGGTCTGCTTCCGGGATAGTTTCTGGGGTACGGCCCACGAGCCGGTCCCCATTCACATTAATTTGGTCACCCAATTCGATTTGAGTTTGGAAGTTTGGCCCTTCAATGCGAACCAGACGGTCCTGTAAATTCAATTGCGTCGCGCCGAATTTCACATCCCCAAGCTGGGTATCCGAAACCTGCAAGTCCAGCTCGATAGCATTACCGCTCACTCCTGAACCCGCACCTATGACTGCAACCCAGGCCGCTAGATCCGCTTGATCCAGGCGACCATTCAAACGGCCGTCTGCCCAGGTTAGCCTGACTTGATCATCCAACTCGAAGTGTATGTCCGTGCCATCACCGGATACTTGGACTTCACCGCCACCAGCAAAGGGCTCGGGCAGCATTAATTGATCGGGGACTACTTGGGCTTGCACCGACCAGGTCCGGTCTATGCGTGCATTCAGCGGAACCGTGCCCGTCACTTGATCTGAAAACACAGGTAAATAGCGTTGGGTAAGGGTTGCCAGTGCGACAGGGCCATCAATCTCTAAACCGAACGCCTTACCATCATCGAGCTTCCAGTTGAGGGTTCTCGATTCGAATGACGCCGTTCCCTGAGTGTCGACCCAGCCCCGATCCAAATCGTAAATCAAGTTGCCCTGCACAGCCTGCACCTGCAGATCGAGGGGTCGATAGGTCAAGGCCAAATCCAATGGCTGCAACAGCACTTGCCCAGCGACGGGCCGAGCCAAGTTCAAATCAACAGACACCCCAATATCACCTTGCAATACAAGGTCCTGTGTCCAGTCTCCTAATTGGATAGGTAAGGGCTCTAATTGCGCAAAGGCCGTTGCGCCCTGGAGTTGAGCTGATGCCTCTAACCTCCAAGCTTGCTCAGGGCTTTTTACGACTTCGACTGCTTGCACGGGCAAGGTGCCTAACTCGGCCTCGCCAGCAAAGAAGCGAAGATCGCGACCGTTCCAAGCAAAATTGACTTCCGGTGCCTCGATCCTGGGCCAATTCGGATCGGCTGTCACCTTGGCCTGCGACGCCACAGCCGATACCGCCTGGTAGTTATCCGCCGATCGATTAATCCAGACGAGCAACTCATCCAGCACCATCGCAGGTTCCGCGGTTTTCCACCACGCCCGGCCCGCCTCGCCTAGGAAACGCTGGGGCACCCACTGTGCGCCAGAACGATTTTGGCTATTGCCACTCAATACCAAATCAAAACGGCGCTCGGCCGGCTCAGGACTCAAAATCTGAGTGAAGTACCCCTTTAATGCGAGGTCTTCACGCCCAAGCTCAAGTCCCTGCCCCTCGACACGCCAACGACGCTCACCCAATGGATGCCAGGCAACCAGGCCACGGCCCTGGGAAAAATCGATCGGCGCATCAGTATGCAGTTCGCTATGAAATTGGGTGATCTCGGCGATTTGTGCCACGCCCATTTTGCCCTGAGTCACGACACTGGCCGCGCCAAACTGACCGCCTGGAATCCCTGCGCTGGGTAGGCTTTTCCCCTCGGCCAAACGCCAATAACCCAAGTCTGAATTCAGATAACCTTTGGATAAACGAACCTGAGGCGAGATCAGCGCTAAGCGTTGCGCTAGGTTTTCGGGTAACTGCATAAGTAGGCGCCGGGGCAGACCGTCTAATTGCAAACCCGTCAATTCTAGGTCCCATTGATCGCCGACTCGGACGCGGGCTTCGTCCAACTTAATGCCATGCCCTGAAATCTGGCCCTGCATTCGATTCAACCGAACCAGTGCCGGTTGCCCATTCGGTTGATACCATTGACCCGCGCCGCTTATCACATCGCCTTGGCTTTGGACCTTTCCACGCCAGTCGACCTGACGTAGCTCGCTACCTAGCTTAAGCCACAGCTCGCCTTCGCTATCCCAGCTCTCGGACCCAAAGCGCTCCGGCAATGCGCCCTGCGCACCGTATTGAACATAACCCTCTAAGTCCGACCCCAACGCTCTGAATTGACCTTTTATTGCCGCGCCCACTTCAGGCGTTCGCAACTGACCGACAAAATCAAACTGTGGCACGCCATCGGGTGTCGTTACGCGACCAGACAGTTGATTCACCTCAACGCCCGGTCCTTGAATCGAAGCTCGGCTAATTCGGATATCGTCCGCCATGGCCAACGGCGCCAGCGCCAGCTCTAAAAGCTTCTCTGGGTCCTGCGGCCGACCCGAACCAGTGACCGGCAAAGCCACATCCAAACCAATTAACAAAACCTGATCAAACCGCGGCGCCCGATCTGCGATCGAGCGAAGCAGATCCAGTTGCAACTCGACTCGTTCCGAGCTCAGACGGGCTGCACCCTGCGTCGCGGTTACTTGCTGAGCCAAGACAACCGCGTTTAGCCCGCGCCAACTGAGCTCCAATCGCTCTACCTTGACATCGACTGGGCGCTGGCTATGAATCTTTGACAGTATTTGGTTGACCCACTCTGGGTTGCTGGGCAGGGCCACTCGCAATGCCAGGGTCAGCAGCGCAAAAACCAATAAGAGAAGCGCAAAAACCCAGGCGAAAAAGGCCCTAACACCCATTAACAAGGCACCACATCGTATTGCTCGGGGGTGTATTCAGGCGCTTCTTGTAATCGAATTGAGCGCTTGATGAAGGCCTCCAGATCCGCCAATTGGTCGGTTTCATTCTCTAATATGAATTCCACCACTCTGGGATGGGCCAAAACCAGCATGGACTGAGGCTCTTGGTATGCTCGCGCTTCGCGCAAAATATCTCGAAACAGGTCAAAGGCGACGGTTTCCGCGGTTCGAATTCGACCCCGGCCCTGGCAAGTGATGCACGGCTCGCATAGTTGGCCACCCAACGACTCGCGGACTCGTTTGCGAGATATCTCGACCAGCCCCAATTCGGATATGCCAGAAATACGATGGCGCATCGGATCTTTGCGAAGGTTGTTTTCGAGCGTCCGAAGAACCGCCGCCTGATGCTCGTCATCCACCATATCAATAAAATCGACAATGATGATGCCGGCTAAACCCCGCAGACGAAGCTGGCGACCGATCGCGTTGGCCGCTTCCAGGTTCGTTTTGAAAATGGTCTCTTCGAGGTTTCGTTGCCCAACAAAGGCGCCAGTATTGACGTCGATCGTGGTCATGGCCTCGGTCTGATCAACGATCAGATAACCGCCACTCTTCAGATCCACGCGGCGCGCCAGCGCCCGCCGGATTTCTTCTTCGACCGAATACAGGTCAAACAAGGGGCGTTCGCCCGGATACCACTGCAACTTATTCAGGACCTCGGGCTCGGCCACTTCACAAAAGGCTTTGGCCGCTTGGAACGTCTCGCTCGAGTCAATCCGCACCACTTCAGTATCTTGCTGAATCAGATCGCGGCAGGCCCGTAACGCCAAAGG
>JAAXJV010000091.1 GCA_012269655.1 Pseudomonadales bacterium | reverse complement strand
CGATTACCAGGTTCAGGTCCGCGACGATCGGTTGTTGATCTCGGGCACAGTCGGCACCGAAATGTGGCGTGCAGTAAAGCGCACATTAATCGAACACCCGGGTATCGCATTGGTTGAAGTGAACTCGCCCGGAGGTCAGGTGAGCCCGGCTATTGCGATTGCAGACCTGATTCGTAAACGCGGTTTAGACACCTTAGCCGAGGGGCGATGCTACAGCGCCTGCACCCTGATTTTTCTAGCGGGTCAGGAACGCTCACTGGGACCCTTCGCCCGGCTGGGCTTCCATGCTGCTTATCGCAGCTTGGCGAACGGCCAAAAACTGCCCTCGCTCGAGATCAATCGTGCCATCACACAACGATTTGTGAATCGTGGCGTTGACCAAGACTTCGCCATAAAGGCCTGGAGTTATCCCAGTGAGGACCTTTGGTTTCCGTCCCAAGAACGCATGATTGCGGCAAACTATGCCACCCGTCAGATCTAATTGGCTTGCCTCGCTCTGCGCTTGCGCCTAGCATCCGGCGACGCTTAAGGAATTCCTTCTAAATGTTTGCTCCGCTGACACTTGCTGCCATGTTCATGACCCTGGGTGCCTTTGACGGCATGCTGGGGGTCGCTTGGCCAACCATGGCCGAACAAATGAATCGCTCGATTGGCGATCTGGGTATTTTGCTAGGCGTCTATCTGGCCTGTTCGATGGTCGGCAGCTTAAGTGCCGATCGGATTATGCAGCGACTAGGACTTAAGCCAGCCATGGTGGCAGCCAGCGTGATTGCCGTCATAGGTGCTCTGCTAGTGGCGGTCGCGCCGGATTGGACGTTATTGCTGGCCGCCATTGTTATCCGCGGCCTGGGTAACGGTGTGATTCACGTATGCCTGAACACCTATGCCGGCAAGACCCTGAACAATCGCCGTTTGATGATGGTGCACAGTGCCTGGGGAGCGGGGGCTACCTTGGCCGCGATGAGCATGACTTACTTGGTCACTCAAGATCTGCCATGGCAGTGGAATTTGGCCTGGTGTGTCGTGCCTGCTGTGGTCGCGATCAGTTTGTATTCACGCCTGCCACAGGTTGAGCTTGAGCGAAGACAACAAACCGCCCTACCCATGCGCCGACTGGACTGGATGGCGGTCGCTGCCGCCGGAACCTATGTTGCAGTTGAAGCCAGCGTCGGCAACTGGGCGTTCACGCTGATGACCCAAGGCTGGCAAAGTTCCGAGGTCTTGGCCGGATCCATCACCTCGAGCTTCTGGGCACTGTTGACCCTGTGCCGATTGGGGTTATCCCTTCTGCCCGTCAGTGCGGGGCGTTGGCTGAGCATCATGCCGATCGGCCTGATGCTCAGCCCCCTGTTGATTGGGGTCGGAATATGGATGCCATTACTGGGAATGGCTGGGGTCATTCTGGCCGGGGTGTGCTCCAGCGTGATGTTCCCAAACATCATCAACCGAGGCATTACAAACGCCGACCCACGAAATCATGGCAAGGTCACCGGCTACATGCTGACCACGGCGGCAGCCGGGGGTGCCGGGGGACCGGCCTTGATGGGCGTTATCGCAGGCGCCGGTGCGCTGCTTTGGATTCCTTTGCCGATCTTTTTGATTGGAATTAGCGCGGCCTATTCCGCTCGGGCGATCGCCACGAATTCAAGCATTCACTAGCTGCAGCGCCAGCGACACCGCCAAACCACTGAGCACTAGGGCCATCACTCGATTGAGCAACAAACCCCGTTCAATGAGTCGCTGACGGATCGCAGGTGCCGCCAACACTACGGCTGCAAAGGCATACCACGCCCCATCGATAATCGCAGGGGTCAATACCAATACTGCATTACGCCCTATCGACGCATCCGGATCCACAAAGGGTGAGAACAAAGCCAAAAAGAACGCCAACATTTTGGGGTTCAGGAACACAATCAGAAACCCATCTCGTGCACTGGCTGCAACGCTGACATCTATGCCCGATGCCCGTGCGTTCCAAAGCCCAACACTGAGCCATATCAACCACGCGATACCGGCCATTTGGATCGTCAACAACACCGGACCGCCCAACACTGCCGCGCCGGACAGGACCACGATAGCGCCCATTGCATAAATACCCACGCCAAGCGCATGGGTTAACCCCGTGATCACGCCCGTCATCGCACCACCATGAACAGCCGCACGCAGTACCACAAACAAGGAGGGCCCCGGCGACATCGCGCCCAATGCGCAAACGCTGGCCAGTGCCAACCATTCGGCCAAAGAAATTTCTATCATGCGGGCAGTCTACCCTAGCGACCGCCACCCTCGAAGCGGCAATTTATTGGGCGTAAAATCGCAAGAACGATGGCAAACGAAACAATTGGATGATGCTTTTTTGCCGAGCATTTCGCTTAAGCAGGTTTGCCATTCGTGACGGTAACCGAAGCGCATGCCAAAAGCGCAACGCCCAAAGAATCGAACGTTTTCGATAAGTACCCTGCTTAATGAGCTGATCGATAAAATACTGTATGTCCCCTTCATCAAGGCGCAGTTTTTCTTTATCAAACACGATGTTTTCCGCAATTCGGAAATACATATGGTGAACAAAACGTAGTCCCGGGTTGATTCGAATGTGCTCCACATCCACCAGCCAGAATTGCTGCCCGTCGGTGAAAAAATTGTCCAGATGGATATCCAGATGCACAAAACCTCGAGCGATCAGATGATTAATTAACGCGGTGTATCGAACAAAAAATTCCCGTTTGCGTTCGGGGTAGCGAATGACGTAGTCAGCGCCCAGCAGAATGTCTGAGCGTCCTTGCAAAAAGTCATAAGACAAAAATAAACTGCCGGCCGGCGTGTTATCAGCCGGATAGGCATAAACCGCTGCCGGTTTGATGGTTTGGAATCCGGCGTCTTGCAAACGCTGATAAATCATCAGCTCGCGCTCGGCACCACTGCGCGCTGGCCCTGCATCTTGGTCTACAGATCCTTCCTCGACAAAACGCTTCAGAAAAAAGCGTTGGTGTTGATCGCTAAAATGAAAGACGTTGACTTTGACGTCTTCAAATTGAAACTCGGTTAGCTTCCCGGAATTCCAGCTCAGCGCATGATCTTGGAACTGCATGTCTGTGCGCTTTAGCTCGTCGATTAAACGTTCACTCACATTTGACTCCCATTACAGCAACGCAGCGGACATGACCTGATCAATCCGCTCGGTCAGTATTTGATGAGCTTGGGTACAGCGCTCGGGCACAAAAACCGCGACGGCAACTTCATCGGCCATCGAAGGCTCCATTAGCGGTAAGGCACCGCTCAATGTGCGCTGAGTCCAGAACTCCAGCGTTGGAAAAATTGGATGAGATTGCCCATCAAAATAAAAGCGAGTCGGCATATCTAAAGATTGTCCGAAACGTTCAACCACACCCAGAAACTCTCCGCCGGTCACCATGGGCAGAAAAAATAGCGTGTCATTGCACTCGGGCATCTGGGTCGCGAGTGCTTTGATCCCACGATCTTTGGTCAGCGACAACGGCCGGACTCGCCATCCTTGAGATTTCGCCTCGGTTAAAAATCCGCGTAAAAATTGACGGTCCCAGGGTTCGGCCCGGGTATCATTAAAGACCAAGTCCTGCGTCACACCCACAATGATCAGCATCGCCAGCACCAGGATTTTCATACCGCCTCCTCTGGGCCTTTGCGACCGGGACCGGGACCGGAACCGGAACCGGGACCGCGAATCAAGACAAACTGAGTCAGCACCAGGACGATAAAAATCAGTCCCATGACACTTTGATAAACCGCTTCGCCTGTGGGTTCATGCCACCACACCTGAAGCTCTGGGC
>JAAXJV010000219.1 GCA_012269655.1 Pseudomonadales bacterium | reverse complement strand
CAGGTGCCCAACCAGACCTCGCTCTGTCCAAATCAAGGGAACGGGATGACTGTCGACCTGCCCATGAACCCAGGCTGAAATCCACCCCAGCGGATGATCCGTCACCAGTTTTTGAATCCAGACGAGATCATCGACCTTGAAAATCGGAGCGCTATGCATCGCGAACTCGATGAATTTTTACCGCCAATGATTGAGTGCCCTCGACTGCACCGGGCTTATGCAAGGTCAACGTAAGCCATGGCATTTTGAACTCGGCAAGTAAACGAGCGGCAACCGCCTCGGCTAGCGTCTCAATCAATTCCGGTTGCAGAGAACCGATACAATCACGCACCACGGTACTGACTGCATCGTAGTTCAGCGCATGTTGTAGCTGATCAGACCGCCCGGCGGGCCGGTTGTCCCAGCCCATTTCCAAATCGACCAGCAATGGCCTGGGCGCATGTCGCTCAAAGTCGTACACACCCACGATGGTATGGCACTCCAAGCCCTGGATGATCACGCTATCCGACACGAGATAACTCCTCTAACGGCCAGCGCGGACGCGCCTGAATCTGAGCTGCGTCCATTTGCCCCGCGGATAGCCGAACGGCACCGGCATACGCAATCATGGCGCCGTTGTCCGTGCAGTAAGCCAGCGGCGGGTAATACAACTCGGCATCCAAATCCGCCAATCGTTTACGCAGTGTTTGATTTGCGGCGACTCCACCCGCCAGTACGATTCGGTTAAGGCCGGTTTCCTTGAGTGCTCGAGCGCACTTGATGAACAGCGTTTCGGCCACGGTATATTCAAACGAGGCCGCCAAATCGTAGGCATCTTGACCTTCGACCTTGCCGTCGACGGCCAATGCTTTCGCTTGCACCAGGGCCTGCGTCTTAAGACCACTGAAACTCAAATCGATGCCAGGCCGATCGACCATCGGGCGCGTGAAAGCGAACCGCTTGGGGTCACCCTGCTCGGCTAATTTGGCCAAGTGAGGTCCACCGGGATAGGGCAAATCCAATAGTTTTGCCACCTTATCAAAGGCCTCGCCGGTGGCGTCATCAATGGTTCCGCCCAATAACCGATACTGCCCGACGCCCAACACTTCAATAAATTGGCTATGCCCCCCGCTGACCAACAAAGCCACGAAAGGAAACTCGGGCGGTTCGGGCGCGAGCATGGGAGCCAGGATATGGCCTTCTAAGTGATGCACGCCCAATGCCGGAATACCCAATCCTGCGGCCAATGCCTTGGCGGAGCTGATGCCTACCAGCAAGGCTCCAACCAATCCAGGACCTTGCGTGTAGGCCACGCCATCCAAATCCGACATTTCAATGCCCGCCTCTTGAACGGCCAGGCGCGTCAAATGCGGTAACTTTCGAACATGGTCTCGACTGGCCAATTCGGGCACCACACCGCCATATTCAGCGTGGGTTTTGGCCTGGCTGTACAACTGATGCGAGAGCAATCCACGATCGGTGCAATACACTGCAACACCGGTTTCGTCGCAGCTGGTTTCGATACCTAATACAATCATTCGCGCAGAGTAGTGCTGGCAGGGTTGATATTCAATCCAAGGCTCTGTATCTTTTCGCGCCCTTATGGGGCCAAAAGGCTCCACCGATGAATTTTGAGAGGTGAAATACCTGTGCCGTTCGTTAAAGTAAAAGACAACGAGCCCTTCGACGTAGCCCTACGTCGCTTCAAGCGTTCATGCGAGAAGGCTGGCATCCTAAGTGAAGTCCGTCGTCGCGAGTTTTATGAGAAGCCCACCAGCGTTCGCAAGCGTAAAGCTGCCGCTGCGGTTAAGCGCCACCTAAAGAAGGTGTCTCGCGAAACCAAAAAGTTCGAGCGCCTGTACTAAGCACTCGACATGAGCGAGCTAAAAAGCCAGCTCACGTCCGCGATGAAGGACGCTATGCGAGCCAAGGACAAATTGCGCCTTGGCACCATTCGCATGGCCCAAGCCGCGGTCAAACAAAAAGAGATCGACGATCGTGTTGAACTCACGGATGCTGACGTCCTCAGCATTCTGACCAAATTGGTCAAACAACGTGACGACGCCGCGGCCCAGTACCGCGACGCAGATCGTTTAGATTTGGCGGAAACCGAAGAGGCCGAAGCCGAAATTCTCAAGACGTTTCTACCCTCACCCCTGACAGACGTCGAATTGACTGCGCTGATTGATCAAGCCGTCACTGAAACGGGCGCCAGCAGCATGGCGCAGATGGGTGCGGTGATGGGATGGCTCAAGCCAAAGGTGACCGGACGCGCCGACATGGGACGCCTCAGCGGGCAGATCAAAGCGCGCCTAAGCTGATACACTGGCCCCATGGCCGGACAAATCCCCCAAAACTTCATTGATCAACTGATGGACACCAGCGACATGGTCGGTCTGATCGGTGAGGACGTCACGCTAAAAAAATCCGGGCCAAACTACCAAGCCAAGTGTCCCTTTCACGATGATCGCAGCCCCAGCTTTAGTGTGTCGCCGGACAAACAGGTCTATCACTGTTTTGGATGCGGAGCCTCGGGCAACATCCTGACCTACGTCAAGGAAAAACGGGGCCTGGACTTCATTGGCGCGGTTGAGTTCCTTGCTCAACGACAAGGGCTTGAGGTCCCGCGAGAGGACGTCAACCCAGCCCAAGAGCGCGCACAACGAGAGCGTCAGCGTCTGTACGACCTATGCCAAGATGCGGATCGCTTTTTCCAACGCTGCTTGCGATCTGACGCTTTGCGCACTCAAGCCGTTGAATACTTGCGCGGCCGGGGCCTGTCAGGCCAAACCGCTCAGACCTTTGGAATCGGCATCGCACCCGCCGGCGGCCAAGCACTTAGACAACACCTGCAGTCGCTTGGGTACAGCGACGCCGAAATGGCCAAAGCTGGCGTTTTGGTTGAAAAACCTGGACGGGCATACGATCGTTTCCGAGGCCGAGTCACCTTTCCGATTCGAGATCGTCGCGGGCGGACGGTTGCCTTTACGGCTCGGGTACTGGATGACTCAAAACCCAAATATCTGAACAGCTCCGAGTCACCGATTTTTCATAAGGGCAAGGTCCTTTATGGATTGCACGAGGCCATTAAGGCGAACCGCACCCTCGAGCGCTTAATCGTGGTTGAGGGACAAATGGATGTCATTGCCCTGGCACAACATGGCATCCCCTGTGCAGTTGCTACCTCGGGCACGGCCATTACACCTGATCACCTAGAACAGCTTGTACGCTTGGTCCCGCAGGTCTTGTTCTGCTTTGACGGCGATAAAGCCGGCGCAAAGGCCGCCTGGCGCGCACTTGAAAATGCTCTGCCACTGATGGATGGCCAGACTGAATTCCTGTTCTTGTTTCTACCCGAAGGTCAGGACCCCGATTCACTGTTGGTTGAAAGTGGCAGCGATGGATTTAACAAACAGTTGGCCCATGCCAAGTCACTGACCGACGTGCTGTTTGAGCAGCTCACGTCTACGTTGGACATGAGCCGGCTGGACAGCCGTGCACGATTAGGCACCTTGATTGCGCCACACCTGAAGCGTGTGCCCAATGGCATTCCCAGAGCCCTCTTGATTGACGAGCTGGCCCGTCAAGTCGGCACCAGCCGCGATGCCATTCAAGATTTGGTCGAGCAGTCCGAAGCCGCAGCCGTTTCACCGCCAGAACTCATCACGCCAGAAATCGACCCCGAACCCCTGGCGGTCCCACCAGCCGAACCGGGTTATGACGATATGTTGATCCCTGAAGATACATACGATCACTTTGAACCGGTTCCCACCGACGACCCCACCCACTTTCAAGCGCCGCCAGACCGGGCGCTAGAAAAACTCGCCAGTGAGTTGTTGA
>JAAXJV010000210.1 GCA_012269655.1 Pseudomonadales bacterium | reverse complement strand
GAATTTGTTCTCGGTTGCCGGAAAATATTTGTTTTTCCGATCTAACACCCTGTGGGCCGGCTACCGCCATCCAGACCAGTCCCACAGGCTTTTCCACGCTGCCGCCACCGGGTCCTGCAATACCGGTCGTTGATAAGGCAAAGTCGGTCGCTAACAACGCCTGCACACCTAACGCCATGGCTTCGGCGACGGGTTTAGACACCGCTCCCTGTTGCTCGAGTACCTGACTCGACACCTGCAACACCCTGGATTTAACCTGGTTTTCATAAGCAATGACCCCACCTTGAAAAACTGCACTGATACCCGGGACGTCAGTAATGCGCGCAGATAATCCACCGCCGGTACAGCTCTCGGCGCAGGCCAATGTCCGCCCAGATTCAATCAATTTTCTGGACCAATAGTCCGCTGGTAGATCGTCATAATTCTTCATTAAATATCACTATACAGAAGCCTGCGATTACGTATATAAATCGAAAGACAGGAGAACAGTATGACCTCATTGTAAAGTTTTTCCGATATACTCGATTCGTATTCCTATAAGTTGAGTATTCTTATGTTGCGCGTGCTGGGCCTGATGGACGAGCTGCGTCGACTTCCTTTATGCGAAGGAGTCAGTGACACACAGTTGGTCGAACACCTTTGCCACCTCTCTGTCACCGTCGCCGATCCGCACTTGGAAGAGTGGCACCGTCTATTGAAACAGTCGGTATCTGCCCAGAGCCGTGCTCTCGAATCGGATTCCTCGGCTCTGCTGATTAACTCCATGGATCCCTTCACGCTTCGGATGGCCCGTCGTCGTTACGAACAGAGTCGTCTGGATCTACAGTGCTGTGAAATCCTCATACACATTCGTCCTGTTGAACGCGGCGAAAGCTGGTACTGCAGCGAAAACGAAATCCGCAGCTTTATCGAGCTGGCGCAGGACCCCGACGCCTAATTTATTAATGCGGGCCAGCTCGGTCTGGTTTAGCATTTAGCGCCATGACTCAAACCCCCATGATGCGCCAATACCTGGCAATAAAAGCCGAATTTCCTGATGTCCTCGTTTTCTATCGCATGGGGGACTTTTATGAGCTGTTTCACCAAGACGCAGTCAAAGCAGCCAAACTGTTAGATATTACCTTGACCGCACGCGGGCACAGTGGTGGCGAGCCCATCCCTATGGCGGGCATTCCACACCATAGTGCCGAAGGCTATCTGGCAAAACTATTGGCTCAGGGTGAATCGGTTGCGGTATGCGAACAAATTGGGGACCCGGCCACATCGAAAGGACCGGTTGAGCGCAAAGTTACCCGAGTACTGACCCCCGGCACACTATCTGACGAGGCCTTGGTGCCCGCTGACCGGATCGCTTGGTTAGTCTGTGCACTCCCAAAAGGAAACCGCAGCGGATTGGCCGCACTGGATGTCGCCAGCGGTCGATTTGAATGCGTTGGGGAGCTGACCGAAAGTCAATTGGCCTCTGAATTGGCACGACTTAATCCGGCCGAATTATTGCTACCCGAGGGTTCAGACGGATTTGAGACCCTGCCGGTACAGCACATGCCAACCTGGCATTTCGATGCACAAGCCGCGACCAACCTGCTGACTAAGCATTTTGGCACCAAGGATCTATCCGGCTTCGGATTCCAATCCACCCAACCCGGAGTTTGTGCGGCCGGGGCCTTATTGCAATATGCCATCGATCGGCTGCGCGATGACGTTAAACACGTTGCGCAACTGACCCGAATCAATCTGAACGATTTCTTACAGCTCGATCCGAGTGCCCGGCAGGACCTGGAACTGACCATGAACCTGCGTGGCGGCAAAGACGGAACCTTGATGTCCGTTTTGGACACAACAACTAATCCCATGGGCGCGCGCCGCTTGGCCAGTTGGTTGCACCAACCCTTGGCCGAGCTGGACAGTATCGGTGAACGTCAGTTGGCCATCACGGCCTTGCAGGAATCCATGGCGTTAGACGGGATTCGCCAAGCCCTAAAGCCCTTGGGGGATGTTGAACGGATTTTGTCCCGGGTCTCGTTGCGCTCGGCGCGCCCCAAAGACCTGGCCCGCCTTGGCCGAAGTTTAACCAGCCTGCCCGAGCTCACCAGCCTGCTTGCGCCCTGTCATTCGAACAAATTGCAGATCCTTGCAGAGCACTTAACCGGCTTTGAAGAATTGGCCGCATTGCTCGAGCGTGCGCTGAACGACGAGCAACCCCATCGAATTAGCGATGGCAACGTCATCCGCGATGGCTACGATCCCGCTTTAGACGAGCTTAGAGGGCTATCCGCAGACGCTGGGGCCCGGTTAACCGAGATCGAACAGCGTGAACGGGAACAAACCGGTCTGAATACCCTGAAGGTGGGATTCAATCGCGTCCATGGTTACTACATCGAGTTGTCCAAAACACAGGCGGCCGACGCACCTGAGCAATACATACGCCGACAGACACTGAAGAACGCTGAACGCTTTATCACACCCGAATTGAAGGAGTTTGAAGACAAAGCCGTCAGTGCGAAATCGCGAGCGCAACAATTAGAGCGCGCCCTGTTTGAGGCCTTGTTCGAACCATTATTAGATCGATTGGGCCGTTTGCAGTTAGCCGCTCACAGCCTGGCCGATCTTGATGCGCTGGCTTGTTTGGCCGAGCGGGGACTCACCCTAGGCTGGCACATGCCAACCGTCACCCCAGAACCTGGATTGGACATCCAAGCGGCCAGACACCCCGTGGTCGAGGCCGCGGTGGGCCAGAACTTTATTCCCAACGACGTGACGCTCAACACGCAACAAAGCTGCGCGGTCATCACAGGGCCGAACATGGGCGGCAAATCAACCTATATGCGCCAGACTGCCCTGATCGTCTTGCTAACCCATATGGGAGCTCCAGTACCCGCTCAGGCCGCCCGGGTCGGGTTGTGTGACCAAATATTAACTCGTGTAGGCAGTGCGGACGACTTGGCCGGTGGACGATCGACCTTTATGGTCGAGATGACCGAAACGGCCAACATATTGAACAACGCCACAGACCGCTCGTTGGTCCTGATGGATGAGGTTGGCCGAGGCACCTCGACCTTTGATGGCCTGTCGCTAGCCTGGTCGGCTTGCGTCGAGTTGGCACAACGTAAGGCGCTCACATTATTCGCCACGCACTACTTCGAGATGACAACCCTGCCTGAAGAAGTTCCGGGCATTCACAACCTGCATCTGAGTGCTCGCGAGCATGGGGACGACATCGTATTCATGCATCAGGTGAAAGCGGGGCCCGCCAGTCAAAGTTACGGACTGCAAGTTGCCAAACTTGCAGGCGTCCCCAGTCGAGTCATTCAACAGGCTAAGCGTAAACTCTATCAACTTGAGCAGGCGGCTTCGGGCCAGCAACCTCACCAATCGGATTTGTTTGCGCCATCCGCACTTGCGACCCCGTTTCCCGCTGAACCGGAAGCATTGCCCGAGTGGATTGAAGACCTAAGAAACGTTGAAATCGACGACATGACCCCGAGAGAGGCTTTGGATTATCTGTATGGTTTAAAAGCGCAAGCCAAGTCGTGACACCTTTCGCTCGCATCACTACAATACCGCGCAAATTTTAAGAGGACTTGCGATGACCTTCGTTGTCACCGAAAACTGCATCAAATGCAAATACACCGATTGCGTGGAAGTGTGCCCGGTAGATTGCTTCTACGAAGGCCCAAATTTCCTCGTTATCCACCCCGATGAGTGTATTGATTGCGCATTGTGTGAACCTGAGTGTCCAGCGGAAGCCATCTTGTCAGAGGACGAGTTGCCTGCCGACCAGGAACGCTATCTGGCCATCAACGAAGAGTTAGCCCAGGTGTGGCCGAACATTTCCGAGCGTAAAGATGCGCCAGACGACGCCGATGAGT
>JAAXJV010000263.1:1066-3877 GCA_012269655.1 Pseudomonadales bacterium | reverse complement strand
ACCCAGCCGGTGCTGTTAGCGCGTACCGAAGCACTGGCCTGAGGGACCGCAATGGCTTCCACTGTTAGAGTCTGGGGCGCCTTCCAGCCCACCAACAAATAAGCGAGTCCGGCCACTAATACCAAAAATGCCCACCAGGCCCGGGTCGCGTAGGGTTTGATTTCAGGGTCTTGAACGGGCGACATCAACACTTTTTTCAGCGGCATCAAAAAGCCAAAGGTAATCGACATAACGGCCAATGCCGCACCCAAGAACCCAAACTCGGTTGCCACGTATACCGCAATCACCAACATGACGCCGAAGCGGTAAATGAAGCTCGCAATGCTGTAGAGGATCAGCCGGATATTTTGTGCAGGGGTTCGGCGCAACCCCGAAGCTCGCGGGATCGCCAACAAGTACTTTTTGAGGAAGTAACCCAACTGACTGTTGGCCTTTTTACCCAAGTTGGGCTCTTCCCAGTGATCTGCCAGCACATAATAAGCATCAAAACGCAGGAGCGGATTGCCGTTGAACAACAGCGTCGACAGACCACACAGAATGACCACATTGTAGGCCAGCGCTTGCAGCAAACCGGGCTCTGCAGCGGCCCAAATAATCATGGCCATGCAGGCCAGTCCCAGCTCGACCAGAATCCCAGCGGCACCCACGACCATGCGGGGGTATTTGCTGCGGAACATGCCGCTGGATGACGCATCGACATACGGCACCGGAAAGAACACCAGCATCATGACCCCCATCTCGTGGACCTCGCCGCCCCAGCGCTTGACGGCGTAGGCATGGCCCATCTCGTGAATACCCTTCACGACCGGATAGACGGCCGCCATCAAGAGTAGGTTTTGTGCCGTTAGCAGCTGATCCGACGTCTGACGTCCAAAGGCTTCGAACTGAACCAAGCCAATCAGCGCACCGATCGCCAAGAGACCCAAAAACAACATCGCGCCCAGCTTGCTGTAAAAGACTCGAGCGACCCAGGCCGTGCGATCCAAAAATCGGTTGGGATCCCAAAGCGGAATTTTGATACCCAATGGACTCTTTAATTTGGATTTGAGGAGCTGCCGGCTGCGCTTTTTCTCTTGCTCTCGCTGAACTTCCAGATTGGGATACTCGTCCGATCGGACTAGCCCGGCTTTATAAAGCTGGGAGAGCAAATCGAGGACCTCTTTTTGGGTGGGCACCCAATCGCCGAGGCGCTCCAGCGCACTGCGCCAAATCTGATCCACGGTTTGAGATCCATCAAAACGTCCAACAATGTCATAGGCCGCCGCAGACATGCGAAAGTGCTGCCCGTCAAAGCGGTTTTGTACGATGTACTCAACCTCGTCGCGATTGGCTTGGCGAGCGATCTGGGCATTGGAGCGCAGTACAAAACGCCGGTCACTGACCAGGTGCCAATCACTGGAAAAGAGCGATTCGCTCATCCCCAGAAAGCCCAGAGTTTGAGCTGAACCCACTCCACCACATCGCGGCTGATGACTTCAATGAACGGACGCTCATCGATGTCCAGCTTGGCTACACCACGAAGGCCCGGCAGCAGTTGGGCAGTTTGGCCCGACAATTGCGCCTCGACTCGGAAGAACGCCTGACCGTCTTCGAATTGAGTATTTGGAACGATTCGAATGACCTCGATTGGCCACTGCTGATCGGGAAAGGCCGAAAGCAGTAATTCACCGGTGGCGATTTCTGGCAATTCGCTGATGCGTGACTCGCGAATCTGAATATTGACCCGGAAGCGATCAGCCGGCGCCACGCTAAAGAGTGCCTCGCCTGCGGCTACCGCATCACCTACGCGCTGACTCAAATCCCCTTCGACAATCAACGCGGGATAGTCGACGGTCAAGACAGCCCGGTCTAGTCGGGCCTGAATACGGTCCAACTCAGCCTGGGCGACCTTGGATTCGGCGGTCAATTGCTGAGCACGCGCCCGCTCAAATTGCCCCTCGGCGTCTTGAATTTCACTGGCCAATCGGGCTTTCTCGTTCTCCCAACGCAGGCGCTCCAGTTCCAACTCTTGGGTGTTTAAAGCGGCCAGTTGACTGCCGGCATTGACGCGCTGACCTTCGCGCGGGCCGACCGCGGCAATGTAGCCATCAAAGGGGGCTGAAACCGATTGAATTTGCTCAGCCTGAACCACGGCGTCGCCGGTTAGGCGATAGGGCACCTGAATCACGGTCGAGGCATACACCGCCGCAATCATTGCACCACCTACCATGCCCCAACCCAGGCCCTTGCCTTGAAACACACCTCGGGTAAATCGGTGGAAACGTTCGAGCACGACAAGCGGGATGGCTTGTTCAGCTCGGCGGCGCTGATCCAGCGCAGGCGCCAGCACAAGGCCTGCGGCCTCTAACAATTCAGCCTGTTGCTCGCTAAAGGCCTGAGAACGGTCACGCTCCAGCGTCAGCAATCCAATAATTCGCTGATCGCTGGCCAAGCGCAGCGGCACGGTAATGACCGCGGCACAACCGCTGGCGGACAACAGGCTTTGATGCTGTCGATCCAATGGGCGGTGTAAACCAATGCTAGGCGCGGCAACCCAATCGTTCTGATCCAGGGCCTCTTCCATGGCTTGCTCGAGCTGTTCAAGCGCCTGCATTTTGGTTTTCGGCCGCACCATGTCTGACACATGCGTGACTTTAATCCGTTTGCCGCGCACCCGACCAAAGCTGACCCGATCGGCATCAAACATCAGACTGACCCGGGACAAGAGCGCCCGAATCGCCAAATCGAGGTTCGGCTCGGCCAGAGTTTCACCCAGTAAGGTCAACGCTCCGGCGCTGATTTCTTGCTGATCCTCTAGGCTTTTCAATCGGT
>JAAXJV010000263.1:0-1056 GCA_012269655.1 Pseudomonadales bacterium | reverse complement strand
GTCTTGAAAGGCCTGAGGGATTAACCAACTGACCGCCCACTGGAGCTCCTGCAGGCAATCGGGTAATCGGCGCGGATCGTCAATTTGAACCTCGACGACTGCCAGCGCATGAACCTTTCGCTCCCAAACAGCGGGACAGAACAACTGGTAACGCTGAGCCGCCGATTCCAGCACCACGCCCTGTTGGTCTTCCCAGGCTTGGTGTAGGGCATCGCTCAACACCTCGGGATCCAGCGGCTGCACATTTCCGGTTCGGGCAATCGGAGGCTGGTCTGGCGCAGTCAATACCAAACCGGCTCGCGCAGTGATTCGAGAGCAGGTCAGTTGCAGCCAGTGTTGGACAAAATCCTGATCGGTCTGGGCCAGAAATGCCTGCCAGACGTTACGGTCGACTGCTTGGGCGAGCGCCGTTTGATTCAACATAGCCCTAGAGTACTAGATATTTTCAAATGCGCATAAAAAACCCCTGCAAAAGCAAGGGTTTTTGTGGGGTGGTTCTAAGCCTTACTGAACATTATTGATGGCTTCGGCGAATTGCTCCTCGGTAATCAATCCATTTTCCAATGCCTGTTCGAGCTCACCCAGAGCCGCATCACGAGCCGCTGCCACCGCCGCATCGTTCGCTGCCTGTTGAGCAGCTTGCTCTGCAGCTGCTTGAGCCGCCCCGGATGCCGCATCTGTAGCCGCTTGTTGAGCAGCGCCCGTGGCAGCGCCAGCTGCGGCTGCAGCAGCCGCCTCCTGTGCAGCAGCCTGTCCCGCTTCTTGTGCAGCTACGGCAGCCGCTTGGGCAGCAGCCTCCGCACTTTGACCGGCCGCCAATGCAGCCTGCTCAGCAGCAGCGTAGGCTTCAGAAGCCGCAATTGCCGCCACGTCATTGCCTAACTCAGCGCGTATCTGCTCCTGCAAGGCCTGTTGACTCGCTTCGTTTGCCGCCGCAATACCGGCTTCGCCTGCGGCAGCGGCGGCCTCACCTGCAATCCGCGCGGCATCAGAGGCCTGCTGAGCGGCCGGAAAGGCTTGATCAGCGAGTGCCAAGGCCTCAGGCGGTCCCACACG
>JAAXJV010000124.1:873-3904 GCA_012269655.1 Pseudomonadales bacterium | reverse complement strand
GGGCTTCCAACTCTGGGTCAATCTGCCTGGTCGCCTGAAAATGACAAAGCCTAGATATCAAGATATTCCTAGCAAGGACATTCCAGAGGTTGAGGGTAAAGGCTACAAGGTCCGGGTATTGGCCGGACAATTTCAAGGCCAGGCTGGGGCCGCCGAGACCCTGACTGAAGTCAGTTACCTGGACGTGCATCTGGACGGCGGGAGCCGGGTCGATGTTGCCATTCCTGATGGGCATAATCTGGTGATATTTGCTTACTCAGGCCGGGTGAAAGCGTTGGAGTTAACCGATACTGCGGGCGCCGATTCGGACTGGATCGAAGACGGTAGTGCTGGAGTTTTTCAGGGAGATGGCGATCTGACGCTTTATGCCCGTGAAGCAGCTCGCGCGCTGGTGATTTCTGGTAAGCCTCTTAACGAGCCCGTTGCACGCCACGGACCCTTTGTGATGAATACCCATCAGGAATTGGTTCAGGCGGTTGAGGACTACAACGCGGGCAAGCTCGCGCCAAACCAATGGGAGTTTTTGTCCAAAGGGGCATAGTACTAATGGGTTGGATCCGGTTTGATTCTGACGCCTGATCCCGACAACGGGATTAGGAAAACGAACTGCACGGATGCTCTGAATTCAGTTTTGGAGAACCCAATGAAGAAAACTCTATTTGCCGGTCTGCTCGCATCGGTTGTCTCTGTTGGTGCGCTAGCCGGGGACATGATGAAGAAAGACATCGTCGATACCGCTGCCGGTGCTGGCACTTTTAAAACTCTGTTGACCGCGGCTGAAGCCGCAGGCTTGGTTGATGCCCTTCGCGGGGATGGTCCGCTAACGGTGTTTGCGCCCACGGATGATGCCTTTGCGGCGCTGCCTGAGGGCACGGTTGAGAATTTGCTCAAGCCCGAGAACAAAGCGCAATTGCAAGCGGTTCTGACTTACCACGTGGTTCCCGGTAAAGTGATGGCCGAAACCGTAGCGTCTGGCAAGTTGCGCAAGGCTACCAGTCTTCAAGGCGACACCATCGACATCAGCATTGAAAATGGGCCCATGGTGGATGGGGCCAACATCGTTGCGACGGACATTGAGGCCAGTAACGGCGTGATCCACGTCATTGACTCGGTGATCCTGCCTAATTAAGTCTTAACCACCGCTGCGCTTCGGGTCGTAACCCTCGGCGCGAAGCGCGGTCACAATCTTTTCAGCATGGTCGCCCTGAATTTCGACGATGCCATCCTTGACGGCACCGCCAACGCCACACTTTTTCTTTAATTTCTTGCCCAGGGCCTTCAAGGCTTCAGGCTCGAGTGGCAGGCCGCTGATCGTTGTTACCGTTTTACCTCCTCGCCCTTTTTTTTCTAACCGCACTCGAACGTTACCGTCTCCGATCGTGGCGGCAGGTTCATCGTCGGGTTTGATGCGTCCGGTTTCAGTTGAGAAAACAAGGGTGCGGTCACGTGCCATGGTACGGTCCTGTATTGGGCAAAAATTGCATCTAAGGCGGTGAATCATTAGATTGTACTGATCCCATGATACAAAAGTTTATTGCCGGGGTCTGGTTGACCTTGGCGCCAGGTTTTTTTTTGGAGAAAAAATGAACAAGGTTCCAATGACGGTTGCGGGCGAAGCCGCATTGCGTGAAGAGCTGACCGATTTGAAAAGTGTTCAGCGTCCGGCCGTCATCGCAGCGATTGCCGAGGCTCGAGAGCATGGCGATTTGAAAGAAAATGCTGAGTACCACGCTGCTCGTGAACAACAGGGCTTTATTGAAGGACGAATTCAAGAGCTCGAGGGAAAACTTTCCAACGCTGTTGTGATCGACGTGAATTCGATCGAAAACACCGGCAAAGTAATTTTTGGCGTTACCGTGACATTACTTAATGTCGATACAGATCAATCGGTCACTTATCGAATCGTCGGTGAAGATGAAGCGGACGTGAAAAAGGGCATGCTAAGCGTTCAGTCGCCCATTGCTCGCGCGATCATCGGCAAGGAAGAGGGCGATGAGATTGCCATTGACACACCCGGCGGAACCGTGACTTACGAAATCGAAACGGTCGAGCACATCTAATCAATTCCGATGCTGAGTGCCGTATCAACGGCACCCATGATCATTAACCCGAAATTAATTCTCTCGCGCTGGCCAGTGTGGATTCAGTGATCGAAATGCCACCCAGCATCCTGGCAATTTCTTGTACCCGTTGCGATGCAGTCAAAGTGGCCACTCTGGATGTAGTCTCGGTTCCCTGGACTCCTTTACTCACATGCAGGTGAGTTGTGCCGGCAGCGGCGACTTGTGGCTGGTGTGTGACGACGAAAACCTGAGTCTGGGCTCCCAGCGTTTTAAGCATGTCGCCGACAATGGCGGCGGTTCGACCGCCGATGCCGACATCGACTTCATCAAAAATCAGGGTGGGTGTCTGCATTTTTTCAGCGATACAGACTTGAATGGCCAACGCGACTCGGGAGAGCTCACCGCCACTGGCCACTTTGCTTAATGGTTTGGCACTGCCACCGGCATTAGCCTGAAATAAGAATTCCACATGATCTTGTCCCTCGGCGGACAGAGCTTTGGCTTTTATTTCAACGGCGATTGTTGCATCCGACAATTCCAAACGTTTTATTTGGTCGCTAACCAAGCGGCCCAGCAAGTCGGCGGCCTTTTGACGGGCCATGGTTAGCTTGTCTGCGCTGGCTCGAAGTAAGGCATGTTGCGCATCGCATTCGGCGTTGAGCTCGGGCAATAAATTAGATTGGTTTTCCAAGTCTGCCAGTTGGCGTTCTAGATCTAGGCTGTGTTGATGCAACTGTTCGGGTTCGATTCGATGCTTTCTGGCCAGTTGATGCAGTGTATTCAGTCGACTTTCGACCCGAGTGAGTGATTCGGGGTCATCGTCAATCTGATCTTGCTGTTGGCTCAATTGTTGGGCGCTTTCGTTTAGGTTAATCAGCGCCTCATTCAGCATGTTCTCAATGTCTTGAGTGTTCAGGTCGATCGAGCCAATCCGGTGCAACGCCTGCTGAACTGCATCGACCGCGCCG
>JAAXJV010000124.1:0-863 GCA_012269655.1 Pseudomonadales bacterium | reverse complement strand
AACTCGGTCCAGAGCCGACGGGTTTCATTTTTTAGGCCGTCTAATCCGGCGTACTGATCTAAAATGCGAAGCTGTTCGATTGGGTTAAGCATGGCGTACTGCGCATGCTGGCCCTGCAGGCTGACCAGTTGTTGGGCCAGCGCCTTTAGATCGTTCAGGGTGATGGGCCGGCCATTGATGTAGGCTTTGGAGCGGCCGTCATGGGTCAGTGTTCGCCGTACATGAAGCTCGCTTGGGTGGTCGGGATCTTCGAGTTCAAGTTGTTGCAACCAGTGCTGCGCTTCTGGTAGCTGTGTTAGATCAAAAGAAGCCGATACTTCGGCTCGAGAACGACCATCGGTAACCAGACTAGAATCCGCCCGCTCACCTAAAATCAGTCCCAAGCCGTCCAGAAGCAGCGATTTGCCTGCGCCGGTCTCGCCGGTCAAGACCGTCAAGCCCGGGGATAGCTCCAAGGTCTGAGAGTGAACAATCGCCAGATTATTGATGGCCAGTTGGGTCAGCATGGTCTTCTCCTCTTCTGGAAAAGACCTTAACCCATTAAGCTGTATAAATAAACAGTACTTGTTTAAACGAGCTGCAAGTTGGATTTTTGTGGATCGGCGTTAGGATTTTTGCGGTACAGCAGGAGAATCTGACCAATTGACTGCACCACCTGTGCTCCGGTCAGCTCTGAAATCTGTGTTTGCCAGTCGCTGCGCTGTTCTTTGGGCGCGCGAAGGCGAACTTTGATCAGTTCGTGGTCGCTTAGGGCACGCTCCATCTCGGCCATAACGCCCTCGCTTAGCCCTTTATCGGCCACCATGACGACCGGATTTAAGCCGTGACCAATGGCGCGAAGTTGTTTGCGTTGTACGTTGGAG
>JAAXJV010000260.1 GCA_012269655.1 Pseudomonadales bacterium | reverse complement strand
CCGACCGCGAGAAAGCGGCCATGCACATCCAAGCCGGTGCCAAAAAAGTCATCGTAAGCGCGCCGGGCAAAAATATGGATGCCACTGTCGTCCATGGCGTAAACCACGACGTGCTGGATAACGAGAAGCAGATCATTTCAAACGCGTCCTGCACGACTAACTGTCTGGCGCCTGTCGCTAAAGCGCTGAACGATGCCTTTGGGATCGAAGCAGGTTTGATGACCACGATTCATGCCTACACCAACGACCAGGTCCTCACCGACGTCTATCACAGCGATTTATACCGTGCACGCAGCGCCACCCAGTCAATGATCCCCACAAAAACCGGTGCGGCTGCAGCGGTTGGTTTGGTTCTTCCTGAGCTGGACGGCGTATTGGATGGCATGGCGGTTCGAGTCCCGACCATCAACGTCTCACTGGTCGATTTGACCGCAACCCTCAAGTGCGAGGTCAGTGTGGATGAAATCAATCAAGTGCTGGCTCAAGCGAGCGAACGCTCAGGCGGTGTGATGATTGCAAACGACCTACCGCTGGTCAGCACTGACTTCAACCACAACCCTGCTTCCAGCGTGGTTGACCTAAACCAGACCCGCGCCAACGGCCGGCTAATTAAGATCATGAGCTGGTATGACAACGAGTGGGGCTTTAGCAATCGCATGCTGGATAACACCTTGGCCTGGGCCAAAGCTTGCGGTGGCGAATTCACTCCCTCAAATCAAGACGCACACGCGTAAAACAAGCTTGCAATTGGGCGCATTGTTCTATGCAATGCGCCCATGTTGACAATCAAAAAACTCGGGTTGAAGTGGGACGACGCTGCCGCCTCCACTGAAGAAGCCCTCGACTTTCCCGGCTTGCACGGCTACGTGTGTGCCAACCTTTCTAGCCCCCAACCCTGGGACGATCTGCGGGTCGCCACAGAAGCCTGGGGAGAAACACCCCCTGACGACATGGTCGAGATCGCCCGCGCTTTGGCGACCCGTCTGGACGAACGGCTGTCTGCTGGCGATACACCCTGGATTCCAGCACCGCTTGAGGCTCCCAACGAAGACTTCCATCCTCTGCAAGAGTGGGCTGTGGGCTACCTAGAACGGGTGTTTGCCGACGATGGTGCATGGTTCGAAGGTCACGATGACTCGGTCGCTCAGGCGCTGGTTCCACTCATGGTCTTAAGTGGGTTATTTCAGGAAGAAGAAGACATGGCCGAACTCATGGCCGACACACCCAATGTCACTCGCATGGCAAAGGATGTACCGGATTTAGTTGTAGATTTGTATGGCCTGATTCATCTGGGCGAGGACGACTAGACCTCGCGCAACAACACCGCCGGCGCGACTTGCGTCACCCGGCGGGTTCCAATCCAGCCGGCTAACACCAACAGAGCAACACCGATGGCCGGAAGCAACAACCACATGCCCCAATGGAACGCCCATTCGACCCCAAGCGTCGAATAAACAAACACACTGCCCAGCTCGGCGCCCGCCGCTGCCAGCAAACCTGACAGCCCACCTAACAGAGCAAACTCAGATAGCTGAGCCGCTCGGGCTTGTGCGCGAGAAGCCCCTAAAACACGAACCAACGCGCCTTCCCGAATCCGCTCATCCAAGGTGCTATTTACGCTGACCCATAACACCACCAAACCTCCGGCCAAAACAAAGGCCAGGACCAAGTTTACTGCCGTCGTGGCGCGTTCGAGCACGGTGCGAATCTGCTTGAGCAACGCATCTACCTGGAACAGCGTAATACCCGGGAACTCGTCCACCATCTCGCGGGCCAGCCCCTGTTTTTCTGGCGGAATCCGCATACTGGTCAGAATGGCACGTGGCATGCGATCCAAGGTGCCCGGATTGAAGATCATGTAAAAGTTCGGCTGAAAGCTATCCCACTTTACGGTTCGGAAGCTGGCCACTCGGGCTTCGAAGAATTGATCGTTCACCGTAAAGCCCAAGCGATCGTTGATCTTCAGCCCCAACTCTTCAGCCACTTCAGATTCGACGCTGACCACGGTCTCGTCCTTGGAATTGCCATGCCAAAGCCCTTCAATCAGACGGTTGTCTGGCGCCATTTCGCTGGCCTCGGTCAACGACAAATCACGCTCGAGGGCCTCGGGCGTGTCTTCTTTGGAGACCAAATCCGTCACGGGTTGCCCGTTGATAACGGTTAAGCGGCCACGACTGACTGGATATAAAGCACTGGACGTGATCTCGTTACGATCTAAAAAGCTTTGAAAGTCCGCCTTTTCTTCAGGCAGGACATTCAAAACGAAGTAATTGGGCACATCTTCTGGAAGCTGCTCCTGCCAACGACCTACTAGCTCTTCCCGGACCAAGAAAAGCAAACTCATTGCCATCAGCGTCAATGAGAAGGCCAAGAACTGAGCAGCCGCCGCCTTGGGCTGTCGGGCCAAGTGCAAAATTCCAAACCGCCAGGTCTGACCGGCAATGCCGCGAGCCGCCCCGACGCTACGCAATAACCCCACCGCAAGGAACGCCAACACCGCCACCGCAGCCACACCTCCGAGAGCCAGCACCAGGGTCAAACGTAGATCGCCGGTGTATAGCACCATGAGTGCACCGAGCGCCAGCATAGCACCGGCATAGGTCACCCAAAGGGCAACCGGAGCCGAACCCAGATCTGCCCGCAATACCCTCAGGGGTGGAACCTGAGCCAGCCGAATAATAGGGCCAGCACCAAAGCCGATGGCCACCGCCACACCGGTCGCAAGGCCCATCCAAATGGGCTTGGTTCCGGGCGGTGGGAGCTCACCGGGGAACAACGCCGCCAGCACACCAATCAAACTGTATTGGGCAATAAAACCAAGAATTAGACCACCCAGAACGCCCAACAATGTCAGACCCGCCAATTGAATCAGGTGAACTCGAAACACGTCTCGACTGGACAGTCCGAGGGTACGCAATAGCGCCGTCGCCGCTTGGTGACGTTGGCCGTATCGGTTGGCCCCCATCGCAACGCCGACGCCTGCGACGATGATCGCCAACAACGAACCCAGACGCAGGTAGCTGGTTGCACGCTCCATCGCGTCGCCAAAGGCATTGCCGCCCTCGCCACCGGATCGCAAGCGTTGCTGAGGCTCTAACGCGGCTTCAAGTTCCGCTTTCATGGTGGGCCACTGCGGCCCGTCAAAAATTTGGTAGTAGCGAACACGCGCACCCGGACGGATAACTTCGGAGCGTTTTAAGTCAGCCCGGTTCATCAGCACCCTAGGCTGCAACGAATAGAATCCACCGCCTCGATCGGGTTCGAAGGCCAAAATTTGAGTCAGTGTCAGCTCAGCCGCACCCACTTCGAGGGTGTCACCGGGAACAAGCTGTAATTCCAGCGCGAGCTGCGGATCGACCCAGACTTCGCCAGGCGCGGGGATCTGACCTGCTGCCGGAGTTTCATCTCCAAACGGCTGGTCGGTCACTCTCGGTTCGCCCTTTAGCGGCCAGCCCTCTTGGACCACCTTCACAGCCGACAGCCTAAAGTCGTCGGCACTGGCCACCACGGAAGGGAACTGAACCCACTGGTTCGTTTTTAACCCCAACTCGGCAGCTCGATCCAACCAGCGCTGATCGGGTACCTCAACGTCACGAAACTGTAGATCTCCGCCAATCAGTTCAGCTGCTTGAGACTGCATCGCCCGCTCGACGCGATCGACCAAGAAACCAATGGCGCTTGCACTGGCGACCGCAACGGCTAACGCGAGAACCAACAAACCGGCGTCGCCACTGCGCCAATCTCGACGCAACAGCTGCAAGGCCAATTTAAGCATGCGCCACCTCGAGCGTTCCGTTGTCTAGCAATAATTGACGCTGGCACCGCTGCGCCAGTTGTTGATCATGCGTCACCAGCACCAAGGTGGTGCCGTATTCGCGGTTGAGATCGAACCACCGCGGTTCGATTTTTTGGCTGG
>JAAXJV010000200.1 GCA_012269655.1 Pseudomonadales bacterium | reverse complement strand
ACGCAATTTATGTTCAGCCAAAGTACGTAAGATACCTTGCTGGATCCGGCTCGCCGTTGTTGCCAACTCTGTACTTTTTGGATAGCCCGACCCGCTAAATAAACCATGCGGTGCCAGAACATTTAGAGGGTTGAGTGTCATGCCGGCAATCTGTGTTTGGCTGAGTGCCAGTGACAGCCCAGACTGCGTGGCTGCAACGGCATCAATCTCACCCGAGGCTACCCACCGCAATCCCTGCTCGATGGAGGCGATAGAAATCCATTGGGCATCAGGATGGAGCGTTTTTAGATTCTGGGCCCAGCGAACATCCGGGATTCCGACGCGGCCCTCAGGCTGGGAAAAGGGCACGTCTTGGCGTGAAACCAATGCCAAGGTCAGGTCATAGAGTCCGGTGCTACCAGCACTTAAGGCGCCCCAGCCCAAAGCGGGGCCGCGGCTCACTTCTTGGGCGAGTTGAGCCTGCGAGTCCGCCAGTTTAATGGTCAGCTCTTCGCCGACCGCCTCGCTCAGTGGTTCAAGATAGGCCTGCGCCAGCAATTGGCTGCTGAGGTCGCTGCGATGGATCCAAAGGTCGCTATTGGCCGATGCCGGTCCAATTAAACATCCAATTAATAACCATCGCAGTCGCATTCACTACCTCGTTAATTGATCATTGAGTGCGGACAGGTCCGCCTCGTCCAGCTCGCCCTTGAGCTGTTCTAATTGCAGGACCAGCGCGGCGTGCTGGTGGCGGGATTGGGCGTAATTGCTTTGTGCGTTATTCAGGTCACTTTGCGCATTCAGCACATCGATGATGTCGCCACTGCCAACGTCAAAAGCAGCTTGGGTGGCTTCCACCGCGGTTTCAGCCGATTTGATGGATTGTGCCTGAGCACGCACGGTTTTCGCCTGAGTCACCAAGGCACGGTACAGGCTACGAGCCTGTGAGCGAACGCCGCGTAGGGCATTTTCTAAATTGGCTTGGGCTTCGTCCAGCGATGCCATAGCGCTGGCAATGTCGGCCTCAACTTTACCGCCGGTATGCAGCGGCAAGGTCAGGGTCAAGCGACCACTGTAACCACTGCCCCAACTGCCCCCTTTTAGGTTTTTATCGGTTGAGTAACTGGCACTCGCGTCCAGGCGAGGTTCTTTACCGGCCTGGGCGAGTTTCAATTGAGCCCGAGCCAGATCTGCTTGCTCAGAAGCGATGCGAACCTGGACGCTATTTTGTGTGGCAGTTTGGATAACAGATTCCAGCGATTCGCTGGGTATTGAGGCGGCGTAATTGGGGCTTAGAACAGCGATATCGTCGATGTCACGCTGAGCAAGTGTAGAAAGACTGTCCTGCGCATCGGCTACGGCGTCCTGAGCACGAATCAGCGCAACCACCACGTTATCGTAGGCGGCTTGAGTTTGGTCCACTTCAACGCGGGTACCCAAGCCGACTTCAAGGCGCTTTTCGGCCCGCTCAAGTTGACGGGCAACCGCTTGCTCTTGAGCCTGAGCCGCATCCAGTGCTGCCTGCGCAGACAACAAATCTAAATAGGCTTGCGCAATGTCCAGCTCGACGGTGTCGAGAGTGGACTGGGCACTGACTTGCGCCAACTGAGTTCCAGCTTTGGCCGCTTCAATTCCTGCTGTTTCAGCAGGCCCCCAGATAGCTAGCCGGGCGGTCAATGTGCCCGAAGTACTGGCCGAACCCCCCTCTGGCCGTGCCGGGCTGCTTGAATTTAATGTCTCGCCGGCGCTTAAGTCCCCCGTTGCCGAGATACTGGGTTCAAGGCCCGCCTCAGCGGCGGCACGATCGAACTCTGCCGAGCGGACAGCGGCCTGCGCCGCCTGGATCTGCGGGTTCGTTTTCAGAGCGTCGCGGTAGATGCTCATTAAATCGTCAGTGCTTGCCTGAGCAAGGGGGGCCAACAGCAGGCCGGTCATTAGTAAACGCATGATGTCTCACAATCGAGTGGTTGAATTTGGGGTTGCCAGCGCTGCATTATGGCATGCGCTCATCTCTGGTCGCGTTCATGGACAACCAGTTACCCGCAATCAACCTACTTAGTGTAGGCACAGATCGCAAAAGCAAAGGCGCAAAATCGAGGTAAAGAATTGTGTTGGGGTCCAATCGGGTACAGACATTGCGTACCCAACAAAAGTCGGATGGCTTTCTAAAGGTCTGGGCACACTGGCTTCGCCATGCCAAGTTTGACGGCTCGCAGACACCGGAAATTTGTCGTGAGGTGGTCCTTCGCGGTCGTGCGGTGGCGGCTTTGCCCTACGATCCTGTGCTGGATGAGATTTTGTTAATCGAGCAATTTCGGATCGGTGCTCAGGTCGCAGGCGTCGATCCATGGATTTATGAAGTGGTCGCTGGAATGATGGATAAATCTGGCGAGAGCCCTGAACAGGCGCTTCGGCGGGAGTTGGTCGAAGAAGCAGGACTGGGTGACGTCAAGCTGACCCATATTGTGGATTATTTCCCCTCCCCCGGCGGGACTGATGAACAGATATTGCTGTACCTGGCGCGTTGCGACTTATCCCATGTCGTGCAGGGTGCGGTGTTTGGTGAGCAGACAGAAAACGAAGATATCCGGGTGCACCGCTTTCCTCGCAGTCAATGGCGGGACTTGCTGCCCAGCGGTAAGATTAATAACGCCGCAACTTTGCTAAGCTTGATGTGGCTGGATGAACAATTGGACGCCCAACGTGAGTTTTGAACCCATTCGACGCAATCGGAAGTATGTGCCCAACTTGGCTGCTCAGCAGGCCGAGTCGGCCAACAATTACCTGTTGCTCAATCGTTTGATGGGATTGCTCAACGAGGATCGGGAAGCCTTGTTTGGTGTGCCCGGACAAGGGCAAATTCTATTAACCGAGACTCAGCGTTCACCCTACACGAGCTTTGTCACCCTGGTCGGTCTCGATCGAGCGGAGTGGTTGCAGGTGCCTCAGCTGGATGTTCGGATGTATCACGACGCGCGCATGGCAGAGATCGCCAGTATTGACGGCTACCGGCCGGTTGCAGGCAGTCATTGCCGCTCAAGCCGGGAGCGGCACGCGGATGAAAAGCAGCAGATCAATACCTACTTGGGTGAGTGGCTGCGATATTGTTTGAACGTCGGCCAAGCTCCGCTTCGGATCCAGCGATGACGCCTTATCGTTGGCTTTTGGGTTGCATTGCACTCTTGGCCTTTGGTGTCCTGCAATTCAACCTGCCGAACCTTGGCAACAACCTGATCCCTCGAAACTTCTTTGGCTGGGCCGTCTTGATTCTAGCGACCGCCGGGGTGCTGATTTATGCCGTCCGGCAACCCCGGTTTTATTGGTCGAACTGGGCCTATTTGTGGCTGGTGCCGCCCAGTTTTGTGCTGATTCACAGCATTGCCTTTCCCGCGGCAATGCCGCACTACGCGCTGTTGGCGGCCAGTGCCTTGATGGGTTTTTCGCTGTGGCTGGTGGCGCTTTTGCAGGCCCGATTGACGGATCTGCAGTGGTATCGACTCAGTTTGTTGATGCTGTTAGGCGCCGTGATTCTGGTGTTGCTGGCGCTGCCCTCGAGTAACTATTTGAACCACCCACATCTGCTGCGTGATTTGCCCGTGTACTTAAGATTGCCCGAGGGCGGGTTTCAGCAGCGCAATGTATTTGCCAGTTTCCTTGCCAGCACGGTGATCTGGGCCTGGGCCATGCGCCTGCGTGCGGTACCCAAGGCCAGTTGGCGTGATTATGTGTTTGCGCTGGCTGTATTTGTTGTGGCTTGGGGCGTTTACCTGTCGAGTTCACGTACCGGCAGTGTCGGCATGACGGTTTGCGTCGGTCTGCTGTTGGCTTATGCGGTCAGCAAGCGTTGGTTTCGGCCTGGTGTGGTTGTGCCATTGTTTGGATTCTTGATGGCTTTTTTGATTACCAGCAATTTGCCCGGGGAGGAAATTGCGTTCCTAGAGCGCAGCACAGA
>JAAXJV010000243.1 GCA_012269655.1 Pseudomonadales bacterium | reverse complement strand
AACACCACCTAAGATTGAAGTGGGCTCGCTGTTTCCCTTTGGCTGGTTACATGTACGCCACCGTTGGCAGGCCGATCCTGTGCTGGTGTTTCCTGAGCCCATTCCGGGGCCTCGACCCAAGTCGATTGAGGGCGAGCAGGCGCATTCGATCATCGATGCAGAGTTAACCCTGCAGGACTATCAAGCCGGTGATCCGTTGAAGCGCGTCCAATGGAAACGCGTCCGCGAGCATTTGCCCTGGCCTGTACTCAAAGAATCCGGCGCTGGCGGCAGCGATGCTTTGGACTATCGCGCTTATCCCGGAGCCAGTTGGGAGCAAACGCTCTCTTATCTAACCCATGCAGTGTTGCAGCGCCAGGGTGAGGGCCCCAGCTTTACGCTCCGTTTACCCGACCGCTTGTTGGGGCCCGACGCCGGACCGGCCTTTGTGAGGCAATGTCTAACGGCACTGGCCGAACAGGATTCATCGCCGTGAAGAATCCACTGCGTACCGCTCTGCCCACCCTCAAAGGCGACTTGAAGCGCCCCCGCACAGCGATGTTGTTGGCGGGCATCGTCGCCCTTCCGCTTGCGGCCGTGACCCTAACCTGGCCGCTGGCCATCGCGCTGGGATTGGTGGTGGTGCTGGCTTGGCAAAAAGGCTATCAGTCGCGCTGGGTTCGCTGGGGCGCGGTCGCTGGATGCTTTGCTGTGCTGTGGATATACCGCCCTGACAACCAACAGGACTTTTTCAGCGCCGCCGTATTGGCGCTGGTGGCCACTAAGATGCTGGAGCTCAAGACGCTCCGAGACGGCCAATTCTTGTTAAACACTTCGCTGTTTAGCTTGTTCGCGGCCGCACTACTGACGCCATCAGCCTGGATGTCTGCATTGGTGGTATCCGGCACCGCAGCACTGTTACTCGGGCAATATTTGCTCCTCAACCCAGACGATCAGCTCAGTTGGAAACGCTTATGGCGTCTGCTCAAGCGAACCGGTGTGGTGGTCTTAGCGGTTGCACCGATCATGGTCGGCCTGTTTTATGCCTTCCCTCGATTTGGCGGAAATTTTTTCAGCCTCGGGTTGATGTCTGGCGCCACGGCCGGCCTGACCGACCGGCTAGAGCCGGGTTCGCTGGCCGATCTAGCCTTATCCGATGAAGTGCGTTTTCGGGTCGAGTCGGACAATCCCGCCACCAACCTGTATTTCCGCGTGTATGTATTGGAAGAGTTCGATGGCACATCTTGGGTGCAATCCGATCAGTCCAAGCCAGAACCTGCAACGGGCTTGATCGGTGATCGAAATGTCACCGTCGAAATGCCAGCGGACGGCCAGACCTGGTATCCCTTACCTGAGTGGCCCAGCAGTCAATATCTGAATGGCCCAGCGGGCACGCTGGTTCCGGACGATCCTGTTGAGCAGCTTTGGTCCCAGCAATTCTTGGTCAGCGCTTCTCCGACCCGCAGGCAAACTCTAAGCGATCTGGACGAGTTTCGACTGACCGAAATGGATCAAGAGAACCCGCGGACCCAGGCATGGATCGAACCGCTGCAAGATGCCTCCTTAAACGAGGTGACGGCGTTTCTGACTGACTACTTCCAGCGGCAGATTTATTACAGCCTGACACCGCCGGCCGCGCCAGATTTCGCGCCTGTCGATGCTCTGTTGTTTGACTCTAAGACCGGCTTTTGCGGCCACTATGCCAATGCGGTGACCTATGTGTATCGCTCCCTAGGGTGGCCAGCCCGGGTCGTTACGGGGTTTCAGGGCGGCCGATACAATGCTGTCGGCCAATACATTCAAGTCCGCGACGCCGACGCCCACGCCTGGTTAGAGGTTCATGATGGCGAGCAGTGGATCCGGATTGATCCCACCGCTTGGGTGGCACCCGAACGAGTCCAGCGGGGTATCGATATTCTAGGGGATGCGGTCAACCTATCCACTGGCGTGAGTCGTGACACCTTTGACGCCGGGGTGGCTGGGGAGATCGCTCGCACTTTCTGGGATCAGGTTCGCGACGGATTGGACTACGTTCAGCGGGGATACACACGCTGGGTCGTCGACTTTAACCAAGAACGCCAGCAAAGCCTGTTCAGCGGCCTTAAACAGCAGTGGCCATGGCTAGGAGTGCTACTGATTTGGCCCTTGTGGCAAATGATTCAAACCTATCGGCGCCAGGACCCTTGGCTACGACGCTTCGATCGCTGGGCCCGCAGACGGGGTATGAAGCGCGGTCCGCACCAGCTTCCCAGTCAGGTTTCACCCGACCCATCGGTACGCGAATTCTGCCTTGCTTGGCAGGCTTGGAAGTACGGCAACGGATCTGAAAATCAACTTGCAGCCTGCTTAAACACCCTACGCAAAGCCTGATCACACCGGCCTTATCCACACCCCCATTTTGCCCACAAACTGTGTTACCCCGGGAATCACACAAAAGGTTCCAAACCCGCAAAAACCTGCTATTCTCTGCCAATTAATGTTCGCTTGGCGGGCCATTTTGGAAATCCCCCAGTAGGTGAAGCCCATGTGGAAACAGTTTGCAGCAGTATTGGCCTTGGCCACCGCGCTCCCCAGTTGGGCCGTCCAACTGCAAAACGTGCGATTTTCTAGCTCGCCTGAAAAAACCCGCGTGGTGTTTGATTTATCCGAGAAGCCAAAATACACCCGCTTGCAGGCTGGCCAGCGCTTCGAGTTGTTGATCGAGGGACTCGAGCCCACCAACAGTGTGAAACTCAAAAAGTTACTGACGCCTCGCATCCGCTTTCGCCAATTTGAAGACCAAACTCGCATGGTGTTTCAAATCACCGGCGAGCAACGCCTAAAAACCTTTTTGGTCGGCGCAGATCCCAAGAACAATAAACCCGAACGTTTGGTCATCGACCTGTTAGGGCCTGACGGCGGTAAAGCCGTGGCGAAAGCATCAAGCAAGCCCAAAGCTCAGCCGGTTAAGCCAATGACGGAAGATCAGGCGATGGGCTTGTTTGAAAAAGACGTCACCGTGATCCGCCTAGCCGTGCAAAAAGAAGAGTTGGATACCGGGGCCGCCAGCGAATTGACCGAGCGCAAACGCAAAGCCGTAGCCAACCGATTTGCCCTCGCTCAACAGTCTGAAATCCTTTATCCCGATGTGACTGCATTGCAGGCAACGCCGAGAGCCGCCAAAGCGCAGCAGGAAAAAGCCGAGCAAGCCAAAGTGACTCAGTTACCTGTTCGCCGTGTCGATGCCAAAAAGTTGATTGCTGAACCCTTACCCAAGGGCGTTCATCAGGCACCGCAAACGGACAAAGAACTGCAAGTCTGCTTAGCGGCTCGCAAACTGCTGGAGTCTATGGGTGGTGAGTACGCACAGGTCGCCGCTCTTCCCAAAGCGGACTTTGAAAAGCGCATCGCGGCCATTCAAGAAGCGCACAGCACGGGCCGTCTGACCAAGGCGCAGGCAGCCGAATTGATCGCGCGCCAGCGTCGTCTGTTCCAAACCGAAGCCAACCAATGCGTCACCCAGCGACTGCAAAAGGCAGGCGCAGGACAAAGCTAAATGCCAGCCCTACCCGCCTGGCTCCCCCTAGCCGTTGATGCCGTCATTGGCATCACGCTAATTCTGTTTCTGTTGCATGGCCTGCGCCGAGGTCTGTTTGAGTTATCGCTAAGTACCGTTCTGCTGATCGTGAACCTCACCGTCAGTACCCTAGCCGGTATCGGACTCAGCACCCTTAACCTGCCCTATGGCGCCTTGATCACTGTGGTTGGCTCGGGCCTGGCTTGGTTCCTGACCGGCATGCTATTGCGCCGCTTACTGAAAAGCCCCTTGTGGAAACTGGATCAGCGAGACGTTCCTATCTGGGAAGCCGCGCTGGGTGCCGTGCTGGGCCTAGCCCGCGGCGTTGCCGTTGTGCTGCTGATCGGCTTGTCTGTGGTCACTCCCTGGCAGGTGCTGGTCCCCGAGTTGGTTCGTCAAACGCCTTCGCCGATGCTT
>JAAXJV010000302.1 GCA_012269655.1 Pseudomonadales bacterium | reverse complement strand
CACTTGACCCCCTAAACGGTGAAAGGACTGAACCGTTCTATTTTCTCGGGTGTACAAAGCGGTGTGGTTGTCGACTAGGTGACATTCGACACAGTGCTCTGCATGCAGTTCCGCTCCGGCTTCGATATCCCCAGCGCTGACAGTGCTTGAGATCAATGCGGCGGCGATCCAGACTGGTATTCTCATTGTGACTCTCCTTGTTGTTTGAAGCTATCAACAAGCAACGACAGAGTGAATACCCTGAGGGGTAATTTGCAGATTGAAAAGAAAAATGAACGATCAAATCTTTGAATGCCGAGCGGCAGAGTTGGACCAAGACGATCCATTGGCAGAGTTTCGGGGAAGTTTTTCAATTCCGGCTGGACAAATTTATCTGGACGGAAATTCTTTGGGTGCATACCAGGATGCGATTCATAAACGCGTCCAGCATACCTTGAAAAAAGAATGGGGCGAGTCGCTGATCAGCAGTTGGAACCAAGCCGGGTGGTTTGACTGGCCGATCCAGGTTGGTGACAAGATTGCCCCGCTGATTGGGGCTGGCGTGGGCCAGGTTGCCGTAGGGGATAGCACCTCGGTGAATCTGTTCAAAGGTTTGGATGCGTTGTGTCAATTGCAGCCGGGTCGACGGGTGATTTTGGTGCAAGAGAAAAACTTCGCGACCGACGGATACATGGCACAGGCGCTGGCCCGAGTTAACCCGAGCCTGCATGTGCGCTACTGGCGTGATGAGCCCCTCGAAAGCGTATTAGACGAGCAGGTCGCCTGTTTGCTGTTAAGTCAGGTGGACTATCGTACTTCAGAGCGGTTGGATATGAGCGCGGTTAACCGATTGGCGCATTCAGTAGGTGCTCGCGTTTGCTGGGATTTATCGCATTCCACCGGTGCCATCCCTGTCGATGTCCTAGGGACTGAATCGGACATCGCAGTGGGCTGTACCTACAAATATTTGAATGGTGGTCCGGGTGCCCCGGCGTATATTTGGGTGCACCCTAGTTTGATCGAACAAATACAGCCGGCTTTGCCAGGTTGGATGGGTGACGCCCGCCCATTTGAATTTCAGGTGGACTATCAACCGCATCCGGGTATTCGTCGGATGGTCTGCGGTACGCCGCAGATTTTAAGTCTGGCGGCGCTCGATGCTGCATTGGATTTGTGGTCCGAGGTCGATCTGGCGCAAATCGATGCCAAGCGCCAGAGTTTGATGGCGCTATTTGAAACGGCGCTGGCCGAGCAATTGCCAAGCGTGTTCGAGCCCATCAGTCCGAGTGACCCAGCGCGGCGGGGCTCGCACCTGTCGTTCAGTCATCCAAATGCCTACCCCATTGTCCAGGCGCTGATCGATGATGGCGTGGTGGGCGACTACCGCGATCCCAGTTATCTGCGGTTTGGTTTTGCACCGCTCTATTTGTCGCATGCGGATGTGTTGGAGTCGGTGAGCCGGCTGACACGGATCATGCGGGAAGAGCGCTGGAGGGCTCCGGAGTTTCAGGTGAGGAAGGTGGTGACCTAAGGCGTTTGATTGGCCGTATGCTGCGTTGAGACATCAACTATCCATCGAGCAAAGTAGCCGACTTTGCTCAACCCAATTCGATCCAGGGGAATGTCCAACCAATACCCGTAAGGACCGGAGACCTGGATAGGTGAGAATGGAGCTAAACGGCCGTCCTCGAGCTCATCAACGATCATGGATTGATCAATCACAGCGAATCCTTCACCCGCTTTGACCGCTTGAATGACTTGGTCTTGCGTACTGAATTTGACGCCACGAGCCGCATCAATCTGACCGCTTAATCCCGCCGCCTCTAACCAGTGTGTCCAACCAGGCAGTGATCTACCTTGCTCGACAATATGAAGTAGGTTGTGAGGCTCATCCTGCAGAGACCTAGCTCGATCCAGCATTGAGGGGGCGCAAACGGCGACGTGCTGCTCCAGGAAAAGTTGCTGTGAACTGAGTCTAGGGTTTCCTTCGATTCCCCATCGAATGACGCAGTCGTAGCTGGTTTCCTGGTCCGCTTGATGGTGAACGGCTAATTCAATCTTTGGATGCGTGCGTCGGAACTGTGCAAGGCGCGGTGCCAACCATCGACTAGCAAAAGTCGGTGCAGCCAGAATAGCCAAACGTTGCCGCTGGTCGGGATCTCTTAGCTCTTCCACGCTGGCTTCGATTCGGTCAAAGGCCGATTGCGCAGCCTCTAACAATTCATGTCCTGTCTCGGTCAGGGCCAATCGATTATTGTTTCGAACGAATAAGCGCCGCCCCATGTAGTCCTCGAGCAGCTTTATCTGACGAGAAACAGCGCCTTGGCTGACATGCATCATCTGCGCTGCCCGCGTAAAGCTAAGCTGACGAGCCGCGGTTTCAAAAACTCTTAAAGCAGCTAGGGGAGGTAAGGTACGCATCGCAGCATTCTTTTTATTGGATGCCGCGAGCGTACCACAGCGATCAACTGGCTTGTTGCTCTTGGGTAAATACGCCTTTCGCTGGACGCGCAGTGCGCGGGATACGGTCAGCCAATGCGTAATCGGTTATCGGACCGCAGGGGGTGTAGTTTCGCTCTAACTCATGAACCTCGTCTTCATCCAGTTGGGTATCCAATGCCGCGAGCGCTGAATCAAATTGGGCCACGTTATCGGCTCCAACCAACATTGACGCTACACCAGGTTGCCGCAACACCCATGCCTGTGCGATCTGTGCGGGCACCACGCCGCGATGATGGGCGACCCTCGCTACAGATTGGGCGATGTCAAACGAAGTTTGGTCGTTGTACATGTCAGCGGTAAAGAAATCCGTTTGATTACGGGTGGATTTCAGATCATTGGTCAAAATTCCTCGTGCCAGAGGGCTGAATACGGACACTCCGATGCCTTGATCTTGGCAGAAGGGAATCATTTCACGTTGCTCTTCGCGATACGCACAATTGAGTTGCAACTGCATGTTGATTGGACGAGGCCAACCATTACGGTCACACACCATCAATATGTTGGCTAACTGCCCGGTCGTCATGGTCGATACACCGAGGTAACGAGCTTTTCCCATTTTGACGAGGTCGTTTAATGCACCCATGGTTTCTTCGATCGGGGTTTCGAGGTCAAAAAAATGCAGCATATAAATGTCGACATAGTCCATGCCCATTCGTTGCAGCGAGGCATCCATTGCGTCAAAGATGTGCTTTCTCGAATGGCCACGTGCATTGACGTCATCCGACATGGCATAGCCACACTTGGTCGTAATGACTAATTCGTCTCTACGGGCAATTTTGCGCAGCACGTTACACACAACGGCTTCCCCCACACCTGTAGAATAGAAATCGGCCAGGTCGACAAAATTTACGCCATTATCTAGGGCATGTTGAATGATCGGAGCGGACTCCCTTTCGTCAAATATCCAAGGTTTCCAGGATTTGGAGCCCATGTTCATCGTGCCTAAGCATAGCCGGCTGACTTTTAACCCCGCATTTCCCATTCTCACGTATTGCACTCTTTTTATTCCTTTTTATTCGCCAAAATGAACCCAGACGCCTTTGGTTTTGGTGTAACTGCTCAGTGAATGGATGGCCATCTCTTTGCCCCAACCGCTCTGGCGAAACCCTCCAAAGGGTGCGGAAAGGCCGTAGCAGCCGTATCGGTTCACAAACACCATGCCGGCGTCTAATTCTTCAGCGACTCGGTGGGCACGGCTGATGTCACGGGTGTATAAACCCGCGGCCAAACCATAGTCGGTGTGGTTGGCAATCTCGACGGCCTCGGCTTCCGTTTTGAAGCGAAAGCAACACAAGACTGGGCCAAAAATTTCGTCTTTGGCGATGGTTGAGTTGGGTTGGACCTCTGAGAAGATGGTGGGACGAACATACAAGGGGCCAGCAGGATCGGCCACGCCGCCCGCAACCAACGAGGCCTCGGTCTTGCCAATTTCGATATATTTCATGATCTTGTCGAATTGGGCTTGGCCGCATTGAGGGCCTTGC
>JAAXJV010000295.1 GCA_012269655.1 Pseudomonadales bacterium | reverse complement strand
ATTGCTGAAGGTCGCGGTGCGGCTCAGGGCATCTTGGACTACCTCGAGGTTTAATATGTCAGAGCTAAAAAACGACCGCTTTCTGCGGGCTTTGAACCGTGAAGCCGTAGACGCAACTCCGATTTGGGTGATGCGTCAGGCCGGTCGTTATCTGCCGGAATACCGCGAGACACGTGCTCGTGCCGGCAGCTTTATGGATCTGTGTCGTAACGCCGAGCTGGCTTGTGAAGTCACTTTGCAGCCGCTGGAGCGGTTCGACCTAGATGCCGCGATTTTGTTTAGTGACATTTTGACGATTCCAGATGCCATGGGTCTGGGCTTGGAATTCACGGCAGGCGAAGGTCCTACCTTCAAGACGCCTGTCCGTACCGCAGCGGATGTTGCTGCGCTGCCTAAGCTCGACGTCAATGTTGATCTGGATTACGTCATGAACGCCGTGCGTACTATTCGCAGTGCGCTGGGCGGCCGAGTGCCCTTGATTGGTTTTTCAGGCTCCCCTTGGACCCTGGCCACCTACATGATTGAAGGAGCCGGCAGCAAAGAATATCCGCATGCGAAAGGCATGTTGTACGGGGATCCGGACACCATGCATGCGTTGATGAATCATCTGGCCGATACGGTTGCAGATTATTTGAACGCGCAGATTTTGGCTGGCGCTCAAGCCGTCCAGATTTTTGATACCTGGGGCGGTGCCTTACCCTTTGCTCAATACGCTGAGTTCAGTCTGGCGAGCATGCAGCGGGTCGTCGATAAACTCATTCGAGAACATGAAGGACGCAAAGTCCCCGTGATTCTGTTCACCAAAGGTGGCGGCGCATGGCTTGAATCGATGGCGGATACCGGTTGTGACGCGCTGGGTTTGGATTGGACCTGTAACCTAGGTAATGCCCGTGAGCGGGTGGGTCACAAGGTCGCTCTGCAAGGCAACTTGGACCCAGGTACCTTATTTGGTTCAGATGAATCCGTGGCCCGTGAAGCCAAGCGTGCACTGGATGCCTTTGGCCCGAATTCAGGCCACGTATTTAACTTAGGTCATGGCATTAGCCAGTTTGCGAATGCGGATCGAGTAAAGACGCTAGTCGATACTGTGCATGAGTATTCTGCCCAGCTTCATGCCAAAGCCTAGGGTCGGTAACTGACATTTTTGACCGGCAGGTCGCCGAGCAAATAATCTAGATTGATCAGGGTCTCTACAATGAGGTGGGTGACCCCTTGCTGATGTTGTAGCTGTCCGTAAACACGCCACAGCCGTGACGTCAGCAAAATCGGCCGATAGCGATCCACGATAGTCGGCCACAGAATCAAATTTGTATTGCCGGTTTCATCTTCGAGGGTGGCAAACATGACGCCACCGGCGCTGCCCGGTCGTTGCCTGCCCGTCACCAGCCCTGCCAAACTGATCCAACGTTGATCCGGTAGTCCGGCCAGTTCCTGGTTTACGCGGCAATGTTCCAGCGCGCTGTGATCTCGCAGCAGTCGCATAGGATGAGTGCGCAAAGTGAATCCCATGGCCGCGTAGTCTTCAACGACTTGGCGGCCTTCAGGCGCTGGCGAAATCGAGTTGTCGATGTCGAGTGTTTGTTCTGAACCTGCCAATAACGGCAGTTGCCAGGTGCTGTCAGCCAGCGCCCAGCGTGCGGCTTGCCGATGTTGTCCCAATGAATCCAGAGCCCCGGCAGCGGCAAACTTTTCCAGCGCTGGGCCTGAAATTCCGCTCCGTTGCGCAAGGTCTGATAAAGATTCAAATGCCCCGGCCGCTCTCGCTAACAATACCTTTTGAACGCTTTCGAGTTTGAGCCCTTTAATGGCCCTCAGTCCGACGCGAATGCAGGGCTTACCTTGGGTGCCCTCTTGCAAACTGTAATCGTATTCTGAGCGGTTAATGTCGACTCCATGTACTTGGATGCCTTTGCGTTGTGCCTCTTGGAGTAGCTGGGAGGGTGAGTAGAATCCCATCGGGTAACTGTTGAGAAGTCCGCAGTAAAAGGCCTCGGGCACACGATGTTTAAGCCAGGCCGAGACATAGACCAACAGCGCAAAACTGGCAGAGTGCGATTCCGGGAAACCATATTTGCCAAAGCCCTTCATTTGTTCAAATAGGCGTTCGGCAAATTCCAGCGGATGGCCGCGCTTGAGCATTCCGCCGATCAATTTGTCGCGAAAATGATCCAGCCCGCCGTCTTTTTTCCAGGCTGCCATGGCTCGGCGTAAGGCATCAGCCTCGCCTGCGCTAAATCCTGCGGCCACCATGGCCAATTGAATGACTTGCTCCTGAAAAATGGGTACACCCAGGGTCCGCTCTAGGACCTGTTTGACCTCGTCGTTGGGATAGCTCGCTCGTTCAAGACCCTGACGTCGCCTCAGATAGGGATGGACCATGTCGCCTTGGATCGGGCCTGGCCGAACCAACGCGATTTGAATGACCAGATCGTAATACGAACGTGGTCGAAGTCGCGGCAACATCGACATCTGCGCTCGGGATTCGACTTGAAAGACGCCCATCGAGTCGCCCTGACATAGCATCTCGTAAGTTCCGGGATCCTCAGGCGGAATGTCCTCTAGCTCGAATTTGTCGTCAATGTGGCCGCCATAGTTGGGGTGGGTGTGTCGCCAATCCCGTGCAATATCCATCGCTCTTCGAATGGCGCTCAGCATGCCCAATGCGAGCACATCGAGTTTCAATAAACCCAGTGCTTCAATGTCGTCTTTATCCCACTGAACAATCGTCCGCTCAGCCATGCTGGCGTTTTCAACCGGCACCCATTGCGACAGCGGCCCGTCCGAAATAACAAAGCCCCCAACATGCTGGGATAAATGGCGTGGTTGTCCCTGAATGGCCCGAACCCAGTGAAGGAATAATTGAAATCGTTCCGAACTGTGGTCAATACCTTGCTCCTGGAAATAGCTTTCTAGGCCGTCGGCTTTGGCCCACCAAGACAGGCTTTTGCTGAGTTTTTTGAGAAGCCCTTCGTCCATGCCCAGCGCGCGTCCGACGTCTCGAATGGCAGACTTGGGGCGATAGGTGATAACGGTCGCCGCGATCGCGGCCCGTTCACGGCCGTAGCGTTGGTACAGATACTGAATCACCTCTTCCCGGCGATGATGTTCAAAGTCAACGTCGATATCCGGCGGCTCGTTGCGCTCTTTGCTGATAAAGCGCTCAAACAACACTTGAACACGGGCCGGATCCACTTCAGTGATATACAGGCAATAGCACACCACGCTGTTGGCGGCGCTGCCGCGGCCTTGGCATAGGATGCCCTGGCTGCGAGCAAAGGCGACGACGTCTTGGACGGTGAGAAAGTACGGCTCGTAATTCAGCTCAGCAATCAGGGCCAGCTCTTTATCGATGAGCTTTTGCACGTGCTTGGGCACGCCTGCGGGCCAACGTTGGCTTGCCCCCTGTTTAACGAGGGCCGAGAGGTAGTCCCGAGCGCTGTTATAGCTTGGAGGCACCAATTCACTGGGGTATCGATAACGCAGTTGTTTTAATGAAAATTGGCAGCGCTGGGCTAAACGGGCGGCATTATCTAGCCAAGGCTGTGGGTAGCGTTGACGCATTTCGCCCGGGCTGCGCAGACAGGCTTCAGCATTGGGGGTTAGATCGCCAGCTAAACTGTCCAGAGTCTGGTTCATGCGAATCGCACTCATCAGATCCAGCAGGGGTTTTTGTGAGCGCTTGGCCATGCGTGCATCGCTGGCCGCCACCACCGTCCAATCTTGTTCGAACGCCAATTGGTCAATCGCAGCCAGATGATCTTGGCATTGATGGGTTAAGTGATTAACGGCCACCAGGTAGCAGCTAGGGAGCTGGTCTTTTACCTGTGAGGCCGTTTCGCGGCTAAAACCGGGCTCTGGCCGAAAACCCCATTGCAAGGATGGATGCTCATGCAGTTGATCCAAGCGAATGGAATACTGGCCCTTGGGTGCGCGGCGTCTGGCTAGGGAAATGGTCGAGCAGAGCGCGGGCCAACCCTCGGCATCCAGCACCCAGGCCATCAGCTCGATGCCCTCGGTGGTGA